>NZ_VOSR01000389.1:0-4868 GCF_007997345.1 Mitsuaria sp. TWR114 | reverse complement strand
CGCGCCCAGGCCGGCGCCCAGCGGCGCGCGCCAGGCATCGGGCATCCACAGCAGCGCGGCGAAGACCAGCATCAGCAGCGCGGCCACGCCCAGCAGCAGTGCCAGCAGCAGCGCGGTCAAGGCGCCGAACAGGCGCAGCAGCTCCGCCTGCAGCTCGACGCCCAGCAGCTCCAGCCGCACGCGGGCCAGTTCAAGCGCCCGCTCGGCCATCCGCCGCAAGCGCTCCGTCAGCCCCGGATCGCGTGATTCCATCGAACGTCTCTCCTCTGTGTCCGGCCCCTCCGGTGTGCGGAAGCTATCACTGAATCGGGGGAAACGAGGGCGTTCTTTGTCCATACCGGCTCCAGGCCTTGGGCTACAGTGCGGTAACGCTTGGTTGCGCGGACCCCGCGCGGCCGGCCTTTCAAGGTTGATTCAATGCCTGATCGCCAGCACACGCACTCCGACGTCGTCGAGGACGACGACCTGCTGCAGTTCCTGGACGACCACGAGCACGCCTCCTCGACGACCTCCCGCCACGCAAGCCCTGGCGGGTGCTGATCGTCGACGACGACACCGACGTCCACAAGGCCACCGAGCTGGCCATGCAGGGCCTGCAGGTCGAGGGCCAGCCGCTGGCCTTCCTGCATGCGAAGTCCGCGGCCGAGGCGCGCGCGCTGCTGCGCCAGGAGCCCGACATCGCCGTCGTCCTGCTGGACGTCGTGATGGAGTCCGACGACGCCGGCCTGCAGCTGGTGCGCCACATCCGCGAGGAACTGCGCCTGCGCGCCGTGCGCATCGTGCTGCGCACCGGCCAGCCCGGCTACGCGCCGGAGATCGAGACGGTCCAGGCCTACGACATCAACGACTACAAGACCAAGTCGGAGCTGACCCGCACGCGGCTGTACACCGTGCTGACGGCCGCGATCCGCTCCTACCGCCAGATCCGCGCGTTGGAAGCCAACCGGCAGGGGCTGGAGATGATCGTCGAGGCCAGCACCGAGCTCGGCCGCCAGCACGGGCTGCACCGCTTCGCCGAGGGCGTGGTGACGCAGCTGTGCGCGCTGCTGGGCACGCTGCCGGAAGGGCTGGTCTGCGTGCAGGCGCACAACGACGCCAGCGGCGATGCCCGCGTCATCGCGGCGGCCGGCCAGTACAGCTCGCTGATCAACCGCCCGCTGCACGCGGTGCCGGCGGGCAAGGTGCGTGACCTGCTGGCGCGCTGCCTGGCCGTCGGCCACAACCTGCACGAGGACGGCTGCACCGTGCTGTTCTTCGGCCTGCCCAGCGGCCGCGCCATGGCGGCGCTGGTCGAGGTGCAGCGCGAGCTCGACGAGCTCGACCGCCAGTTGCTGCGCGCGTTCTGCTCCAACATCGCCGTCGGCTTCGAGAACGTCATGCTGTACACGCAGCTGACCGACCAGGCCTACAACGACCCGCTGCTGCAGCTGCCCAACCGCACCCGCTTCATCGAGCTGCTCGAGCACAACCTCAAGTCGCCCGAGGGCATCACGCTCGCGCTGATCGACCTGGACGACTTCGCCGACGTCAACGACGCCTTCGGCCACCGCTTCGGCGACCAGGTGCTGCAGGCGGTCTCCCAGCGGCTGGCGCAGCGGCTGGGCTTCAACACCGCGATGGCGCGGATCTCGTCGAACGCCTTCGGGCTGCTCGGGCCCGACGACATGGTCAACGGCCACCGCATCGGCGGCGTCTTCGACGACCCCTTCACCGTCGCGGGCGAGCGCCTGCAGCTGTCCGCCACCACCGGGCTGGTGCGGCTGGCCCAGTCCCGGACGCTGGGCTCGGAACTGCTGCTGGACGCGCAGATCGCGCTCAAGCGCGCCAAGGCGGGCAACCGCGGCGCATCGCAATACTTTTCGCCGGAGATGGGCATCGACGCCCGCGAGCGCTTCAAGCTGCTCAAGGGCCTGCGCGCCAGCTTCGAGGAGCGCCGGCTGTTCGTCGTGTACCAGCCGCAGGTGGAGCTCGCCTCGCTGCGCGTCATCGGCGCCGAGGCGCTGCTGCGCTGGCGCACCGCCGACGGCAAATTCGTCCCGCCCGACCAGTTCATCCCGCTGGCGGAGCAGTCCGGCCTGATCGTCCCGATCGGCGAATTCGTGCTCCGCGCCGCCTGCCGCCAGGTGCGCCAGCTGCGCGATGCCGGCTACGCCGACTTCCGCATCGCGGTGAACATCTCGCTGGCGCAGTTCCGCCATCCCGCCTTCATCGACACCGTCCGGCGCGCGCTGGCCGATGCCGACGTGCCCGGCGCGGCGCTCGAACTGGAGATCACCGAATCGATGGCGATGGAGGAGGTCTCGGCCGTGCTGCGCGTGCTGGCGGAGATCCGCGGCACCGGCGCGTCGGTCGCGATCGATGACTTCGGCACCGGCTTCTCGTCGCTGAGCCAGCTGCGACGGCTGGACGTCGAGCGGCTCAAGATCGACCGCGCCTTCGTGCGCGAGGCGCAGAGCTCGGCGGCCGGCGCGACCATCGCGCAGATGGTGGTGAACCTGGGTTGCAGCCTCGGCATGCGGGTCGTCGCCGAGGGCATCGAGACCGAGGAACAGCGCCAGCACCTGCTGGCGCTGGGCTGTCACGAAGGCCAGGGCTGGCTGTTCGCCAAGCCGATGCCGGCCGAGGAACTCGATCGCTGGCTGGCCGCGCCCAAGTCCTGGGAACTGGCCCCCGCGCCCGCAGCAGCGGCGGCTCAGCCGGTGGCGGGGGCGCCTTGCGTCGCCCCCTGTGCCGCGGCGTCGCCGATCAACGGCGGCTGATCAGCAGGCCCAGCAGCAGGCCGACGCCGGCGGCCACGCCGATCGACTGCCAGGGGTTGTCG
Source organism: Mitsuaria sp. TWR114 (assembly GCF_007997345.1). Taxonomy (NCBI): domain Bacteria; kingdom Pseudomonadati; phylum Pseudomonadota; class Betaproteobacteria; order Burkholderiales; family Sphaerotilaceae; genus Roseateles; species Mitsuaria sp. TWR114. Next base: position 2,047 of record NZ_VOSR01000389.1, on the reverse strand, counting down.
TGCACGTAGTCGTCGGTCGCCTTGCTGGCGGCCTTGGCGCGCTCGAGCGCGGCGGACTGGAACTCGCCCAGGCTGGACTTGGCGCGATCCAGCGTCGACTGCACGCGCGCGCGCAGCTCGGACGCGCCGGCGCTGGTCTGGTCGGCGGTGGCCCGCAGCAGCGACTCGGCGTCGGTCACCACCTGGTGCAGGTCGGACAGCAGGCGGTCGGAGGGAGAGGTCTTGGCCATGAGCGGGCTCCTTTTGGTCGGGTTGTGAGGATCAGGACGCGCATCGGCGCGGAACGAAGTCCGGTTGTACGTCTGCCGAGCAACCTCCGGCAAGTCGCCCTGACGGGTGTCCGACCGCGGCACACGGTTTTGACGATGCGCGAGGCTCGGTGGGTCTCCGGCAGATTTCGCTCCCGGCCTGGGCACCCATTCGGCGGCCCCAGCCGTTCGCTCATCCCGAGGAAGGGGGATCGTCGCCGCAAACGGTATAGCGGCGCACCAGGAAATAGCTGCTGCGCCGTTCCCCTTCGACGATCAAGACCTGGCCCTCCAGCGCTTCCAGTTCCGGATCGCGGAACGGATTGGCGCCAGCGCGGCGCAGCACGACCCGGTCGCCGTCGTCGACGACCAGCAGCACCGCCAGGCGCTCGCTCTTGCTGCCGAGGTCCAGGCGCTCGCGGCACAGGCGTCCGCGCAGGCAGTCGGCAGTGCCGTCGTGGGCGGCGTCGCGATCAGCGGGCATGCATGCGCCTCACATGGAGCAGCCGTCCGTCCTGCTCGGTCGCGATCAGCGCCAGCAGGCGGCGTTCGACCCAGCCTTTGTAGACATGGATCGCCCGATGGCCGGGGGCGCCGGAGATCCGATAGCTGACTCGCGCGCAGTGCTCGGCGTCCAGGCCGGATTCCTTGAGCATGGGCCGCACCGCCTCGAGCACGGCCGGGGCCGGCGCCGCCTCGGTGGGCAGCAGGCGCGGCAGCGAACGCGCCAGGTTGCGGCCCTCGCGCTCCAGGCGCTCACGGCGCAGGCCGCGCACGCCGCGGTCCTCGACGGTGGCGAAGGCCTTGCGGAAGGCCTTGGTGCGGGCCAGCGCATGCGACACGCCGGCCACCGGCTGCAGCGACGGGTCGCCCAGCAGGTAGAACTGCCCCAGCGTCTTGAGGTCCATCGGGTCGAGGTGGGTGCGCTCGCCGGCGAATTTCTGGCGCGCCTCCAGCAGCGCCCGGCCCAGCGAGGCCCCGGCCAGCACGCGCTGCAGGAAATACTGGCACAGGAGGTCAGCGGAGCCGTTCCCGTCGCTCGGTCCGTAGGCGATGGTGGTGCTGCCGAGGAAGGCGCAGGCGCCGTCGGTCAGGTAGCGCAGGGCCATCGGCCAGTCGCCGTCGGCCAGCGCCGGGTCGAAGAGCTGCGCGCCATAGCAGCATTCCGCGGCGACCACGGTGCCCGCCGTGACCCGGTCGCGCAGCAGCGCCGAGCGCATCGAGACCGGGAACTCCTCGCCGCGCTGGCCGTAGTACTCGGGCATGTCGGCGGCGCCGTGGCAGTTGATGAAGTGCATGCGCGGCGCCAGGTCCGCCTTGTTCCACTTCGGCCCGTCCGGCGGCGACAGGCGCAGCCCGTCCGCGTGGCCGAAGGTGTTGGTCAGGCTGAGCCGCGTCGAGCCCTGCCAGACCTCGGCCGACAGCGCGAAGCTGTCCACGAAGGACGCGCGCGGCAGGCCCTTGTGGCGGGACGCCGCGCGGATCAGCTGCAGCAGCAGGTCGGGCCGCGTCGCGCCGGGCAGGTCGGGCAGCCGCCCGACGACCCGCGTCGGCCCGAGGAACCGGTTCGGATCGGTCGAGTAGGCGGCCTCGCAGGCATAAGGCAGGTCGCTGGGGACGATGCGGTCCTCGTCGCCCAGTTCGCCGCCGTGCGCCGGGTTCTTCAGCGGCACCATCGGCAGCAGGTCGGGACCGCCCAGCAGCATCAGGTAGTGGGGCTGGCGGGCGCGGGCCAGCGCGTCGATGGCCGTCTTCAGCGCCTTGGCGTCGGGCCGGGCCGGCACCGGTGCGGCGCCGTA
>NZ_VOSR01000388.1:0-3591 GCF_007997345.1 Mitsuaria sp. TWR114 | reverse complement strand
GATGCGGGCCGTCACCGGCTCATCGCTGCCCTCCACCTTGACCTGCACCGTCATGCCGGGCGAGAGCTTGCCCACCTCGTGCGTGCCGACCAGGCCGGCGAGCTCCAGCTTGGACAGGTCGACGATGGTCAGCACCTGCTGCTCCGCGGCGACCTTCTCGCCGGGCAGCGTGTGCCGCTTGGCGACGATGCCGTCGATCGGCGAGATCAGCGCGGCCTGGCGCAGCAGGACCTCGCTGGTGCCGAGCTGCGCCTGCGCGGACAGCATCTGGCCGCGCGCGGACTCGAGCTGCGCGCGGGAGTTGTCCAGCGCCGTCGGCGCGATGAAGTTCTGCGAGGCCAGGCCCTGGTTGGCCTTGTACTGGCGCTCGGACTGCTCGTACATGGCGCGGGCCGATTCGACGCTGGCATTGCGCTCGGCCACCTTGTGGCGCAGCTCCTCCAGGTCCAGCTGGCCCAGCGACTGGCCGGCCTTGACCCGGCTGCCCTCGCCCACCGTCAGGCGGTCCAGGCTGCCCGAGGCCTTGGCACGGACGATCACGGTATTGGGCGCGACCAGCGGGCCGGAGAACTCGATCAGGCCCGGCATCGGCGCCATCGTCGGCTTGATGACCTCGCCCGCCTGGAACTCCAGGGCCGGCTTGGCCGCGTCCTTCTTCGCCGCCGGAGCGCTGCTCCCGCTCGTGGCGTACACGCCGGCGCCGCCCGCCAGGACGGCCACCGCCACGCCACCCAACCACCATTGCTTGCGCATGATCTCCCCCATCCGTCGACACGGGATCACCGGTTCGATGATCCTTGAATGCGGCGGAGTGTAGGAATCCCCAAATTGATGCGGGAGACAGACGCGACGAACTGCTGTTTGTGCGTCATGGCCTGCTTATCTCTGGGACTGAAATCGGCCGTCTCAACGACAAATTGCTAGTCGGAGCGACGAAAGCACAGAAGGAGGCGATGGCGCCCGATTGCCTTTTGGCTTTCAGAACCGGCGAGGCCATAGCGCCGGACCAGGCGGGCGGCGCTCAGGCCGGCTGCAGCGGATCGCGTTTCGCGCAGCGCCAATGACAGACCGCACCGACGAGCGCGAAGGCCGACGCGGCCCAGAAGCAGGCCGCGTAGCCATGACTTTCGGCGAGCCAGGCGCCGCCCAGGCTGCCCAGCACGCCCGAGACCCCGTAGCCCAGCACCGCGTACAGCGCCTGGCCGCGGCCCTGCAGCCGGCCGGGGAAATAGCGCCCGATCAGGCCGATGCAGGCGGTGTGCTGCGCGGCGAAGGTGACCGCGTGGCAGCACTGGAGCAGGACCATCGCCACGAGGCTCGCGCCCAGGCCGGCGGTGCCGGCCAGCCGGAACGCCGCCAGCAGCGCCGCGACGATGAGCCAGTGATGCAGGTGCTGCTGCCGGACCCAGCGGCCCTGGAAGGCGAACCAGGCGATCTCCGCCGCGACCGACACCGCCCACAGCGCCCCCACCTGCCCCTTCCCGTAACCGAGCCGGTCCAGGTAGAGGCTGTAGAAGGCGTAGATGGCGGTGTGCGCCAGCACGGTGAAGAACATGCCGAGGAAGAACCAGCCGACTTCCGGTCGGCGCAGCGTGGCGGCGATGGAGACCGGCGCGGCCGCGTCGTGCTGGACGGCGGCTCTGCGCGGCAGCCGCCAGGCGGCGATCACCAGCGTCGTGAGCCCCGCGACGATGGTCCACGGGAACACCGCCATGCCGGCCGCGTCGAACCACCAGCCGCCGCCGACGACGGTCGCCAGGAAGCCGACCGAGCCCCACAGCCGCACCCGGCCGTAGCGCTTCGGATCCATGCCGCCGCTGGCGGCCAGCTCATGCGCGATCAGCGCCTCGTTGAGCGGCGTCACGCAAGCGTTGAAGAAGTACATCAGGAACACGACCAGCGTCAGCCCGAGCACCGACGCGCCGCTGCCGCTCGGCGACACCAGCAGCAGGCCGCAGGCGCTGATCCAGCAGGCGAGCGCCGCGGCCCGGATCAGCTCGACGCGCCGGCCGCTGCGGTCGGCCACCAGGCCCCACAGGTAGGGCGCGAACAGCCGGGTCCAGCTCTGCATCGACACCAGCAGCCCGATCGCCACCACCGGCAGGCCGAGCGACTTGTACCAGAGCGGCGCGAACGGGTTGAACAGGCCGATGCTGCCGTAATAGGCGCAGCCGAGCAGCGCGCTCGCGCGCAGCACGCGGGCGCCGTCCGGCGTCGCCGGGACGGCCGACGGGGCGGTGGATCGGGCCATGAGGCAGTCGGGGGACGGACGGGGACCGCGCCGGCGTGCAGGCGCGGTCGCGGCTTCAGCCCGCGTCAGAGCGATGCGCGGCGATCGCAGGGATGGGCAGCTCGACGTCGCCGCACTGCGCGCGGTCCATCAGCACGTGGTCGATGACGACCAGCGCCAGCATCGCCTCGGCGATCGGCGTCGCGCGGATGCCGACGCAGGGATCGTGGCGGCCGAAGGTCTCGACCGTCGTGGGCTCGCCGGCGCGGTTGATGGATGCCTTGGGCGTGCGGATGGAGCTGGTGGGCTTGATCGCGATCGACACGCGCAGGTCCTGGCCGCTGGAGATGCCGCCCAGCACGCCGCCGGCGTTGTTGCTGGCGAAGCCCGCCGGCGTCAGCTCGTCGCCATGCTGGCTGCCGCGCTGGCGCACGCTGTCGAAGCCGCGCCGATCTCGACGCCCTTGACCGCGTTGATGCCCATCATCGCGTAGGCGATGTCGGCATCGAGCTTGTCGAACAGCGGCTGGCCCAGGCCGGCCGGCATGCCGGTGGCCTCGACCATCAGCTTCGCGCCGACCGAGTCGCCGTCCTTGCGCAGCGCATCCATGTAGTCCTCCAGCGCCTGGATCTGCGAGGCGTTGGCGGCGAAGAAGGGGTTCTGGCCGACGTGCTCCCAGCCCTCGAAGGCCAGGTCGATCTCGCCCAGCGCCGTCATGCAGCCGCGGAACCGGACGCCCAGTTCCTGCTTCAGCCATTTGCGGGCGACGGCACCGGCGGCCACCATCGGCGCGGTCAGCCGGGCCGACGAGCGCCCACCGCCGCGCGGATCGCGCAGGCCGTACTTGCGCCAGTAGGTGTAATCGGCGTGGCCGGGGCGGAAGGTGTCGAGGATGTTCCCGTAGTCCTTGCTGCGCTGGTCCACATTGCGGATCAGCAGGCAGATCGGCGTGCCGGTGGTCAGGCCCTCGTAGACGCCGGACAGGATCTCGACCTGGTCGGGCTCCTGCCGCTGAGTAACGTGGCGCGAGGTGCCCGGGCGGCGGCGGTCCAGCTCGGGCTGGATGTCCTCGACCGACAGCGCCAACCCGGGCGGGCAGCCGTCGATCACGCAGCCGATGGCCGGGCCGTGACTCTCGCCGAAGTTGGTGACGCGAAACAAGCTGCCGAAAGTGCTGCCGGACATCTGGAGAACCTGCCGAGGCGAGAAACCGAAGCTGCCGATTCTACGAGCGCGCCCCGGGCCGACGACTCACCCTGCGCCCGCTCCGCCCACCGCCAGCCTCATCAAGCGATGAAGCCAGCGCTCGGCGGCGGCGAGGCGTCGCCCTGCGCCGCGGTCCGGGCCTGGGCCTGGGCCTG
>NZ_VOSR01000387.1:0-3575 GCF_007997345.1 Mitsuaria sp. TWR114 | reverse complement strand
GCCGGTGCCGCACGCGGTGAAGCTGCCGGAGATCCGGCGCACCGCGCGTGAGGGCGGGCCGCCAGCGGGCGCGCCGGCGGCAGCGGTGTCGGAACCCTCGCTGTAGCGCCGGCCGCCGCGTTTCCGGTCCGTGGCGACGATCAGTCGTCACGCGGCGACACTCTCCGGTCGTCGCCGCGCGCGTCTTCGCGACGCCCACCGTCATCGCGGGGATACGGCCGGGTGAACAGCGGCAGCACGGCCAGGATCAGCAGCGCCAGCAGCATGCTGAACACCGCGGTGGCCTCGCGCCCGAGGCCGCAGGCGATGCCGATGGCGGCCGTCATCCAGATGCTGGCGGCGGTGGTCAGGCCGTGGACCTGTTCCTCGTCCTTGAGCTTGAGGATGGCCCCCGCGCCCAGGAAACCGATGCCCGCGATGACGCCTTGCAGCACGCGGCTCATGTCGGGCATCGGCATGCCGCCCTGTTGCGGCACCAGCACGAACAGCGCCGCGCCGAGCGAGACCAGCATGTGCGTGCGGATGCCCGCAGCCTTGCCGTGGTGCTCGCGCTCGTAGCCGAGGATGCCGCCCAGCAGCGCGGCCAGCAGCAGCCGCACGGCGATGCGGGTGATCTGCGCGGCATCGGGCAGGTCCGAGAACTCGGACCGCAGCGTGTCAACGATCTCGGTCCAGGTGTCGGCGCTCATGGCGGCTCCTTGGCGCACGGCGCCGAGGCGGGCCGCGTCGCGGTCAGGGCGTCCGACGCGGGCGCGGCGACCGGCACCGCGGCCTGGGCGGTCTGCGTGGCCTGGGCGGCTGCAGCCTCGGCTTCGGCTTCGGCTTCAGCGGCATCGAAGTCATACCCCTCGGCCGCGTGCAGCTGCCAGGCGCCGCCGCCGGTCAGGCGCAGCACGTGCGTGTGATGCCGCAGCACGCCGTGGCGGTGGGCGATGCTGACCAGCGTGACGCCGTCGCGGCACAGCCGCTCGTAGAGGCGGCGCTCGTTGCCGCTGTCCAGCGCGCTGGTCGCCTCGTCGAGGATCACCATCCGCGGCCGTCGCACCAGCACGCGCGCGAAGGCGAGCCGCTGCTGCTCGCCCATGGACAGCAGCTTGTCCCAGTCCTGCGTGGCGTCCAGGCCGCCGACGCGCTCGGCGAGCTCCGGCAGGCCGACCTCGTCGAGGATCGCGCGCAGCGCCTCGTCGTCGAGCTCGGTCGCCGTGTCGGGATAGATCATCTGGCTGCGCAGCGTGCCCGGCTGCAGGTAGGGGCGCTGCGGCAGGAAGAAGACCTCCTCCAGCGGCGGATGCTCGATGGTGCCCTCGCCGCAGCGCCACAGGCCCGCGATCGCGCGCAGCAGCGAGCTCTTGCCGCAGCCGCTGACGCCGGTGATCAGCAGGCTCTCGCCGGGCTGCAGCGCGACGTTGAGCTTCTCGACCAGCAGCCGGTCGAACTGCGGCGTGTACAGCGTCAGGTCGCGCAGCGCGAGCTGGTCCGCGTGGCTCGTCACGATGCGTTCGCGCTGACGCTCGGCGCGCGGCTTGCGCTGGTGCATCACGTCCGACAGCGCATGCAGCCGGTCGATGCCGGCGACGAAGCGGCTCAGGCTCTCGAAGTTGTCGACGATCAGGGACACCGCCGTCAGCACCGCCGCGAAGGCGCCGGCCGCCTGGACGGCGGCGCCGACCTCCAGGTCGCCCGACAGCACGCGCTCGGCCAGGATCACGCTGGGCACGACCAGCGTCAGCTGGCTGAAGCCGCGCTGGAAGAGGTTGAGCGAGCGCTGCTTGCGGATCAGCTTCCAGTAGTTCTGGTAGACGGACTCGAAGCGGCCTTCGATGTGGGCGCGCTCCTGCGGCTCGCCGCGGTAGAAGGCGATGGATTCGGCGTTCTCGCGCAGCCGCATCAGGCCGAAGCGGAAGTCGGCCTCGCGGCGCAGCTGCCAGAAGTTCAGCTGGATCAGTGGCGAGCCGAAGACATACAGCGCGAGGAAGGTGCCCACCGTCGCGTACACCGCAAGGAAGGCCACCAGCACCTTGGACAGCGACCACAGCACCGCGCAGAAGGCCACCAGCTGCATCGCCGAGCCCAGCATCAGCAGCAGGAAGTGGGTGGAGCGGCCGGTGAAGGTGTTGATGTCCTCGGAGATGCGCTGGTCGGGGTTGTCGATGTCGCCGGCGGCGCCGGTGCCGATCTCGTAGTACTTGCGGCCGTCGAGGTAGCCGTCGAGGAAACGGCCGGTGAGCCAGCGGCGCCAGTGGTTGGAGAAGGCGTCCCGCATGTAGTAGTAGAAGGCGTACACCGGCACGGCGAAGGCCAGGACGATGAGGCTGTCGCGCACCGCGGTCCAGAAGCGGGAGTGGTTGCGTTCGGCCAGGGCCGAGGTCAGCTCGCCGGTCTTGGCGTTGAGCAGCACGGCGAGCTGGGTCTCGCACAGCATCAGCACGATCAGGAGCAGCAGCAGTCCCCAGGCGGCCTTGCGCTGGTCGCCGAGCCAGTAGGGCTTGGCGATCTGCAGGAACTGGCGCCAGGCGGCCGCGGAGAGACGCGGGGGCCGACGGCGCCGGCGCTTGGGCGCCGCCGTGGTGGAGGGCGCGGGAGCGGTCGTCGCGGAGGCGGTCGCCGCGGAAGGTGAACGGGCGCTCGAAGCACCCGGAGGGCCGGACGGCGGCAGGTCCGTCGCGGGAGTGGAGGGAGACACCATGAGGTCGGAACCCGGTCTGCCGAGATGGCTAGACGGTAGCTCCGACGGGTCATGGGGCGGGTAGGACGAAGCCTACTGGCGGTGACGGAGGAGGGCGCGTGGCGTTGGGCCGCGGGCGGGCTCACGAGAGCATCCGGGAGACGATGATCGCCAAGCCCGAGGAGCTGGCCGCCGAGCCGGCGAACCACTTCAGCAGGCGCGCGTCCGACGCGAGCCCGGCGTTGTTGACGCGCTCGTTCAGCGTGTTGAAGCGCTCGCAGAGCGGAGCCACCGCAGCGGTCACGCAGGAGTGGACCGTGCTGGCGATCTCGGCACGCAGCTCCTGAAGGTGCTGCTGTGTTTCCCTGCGGAAGGCGTCGAGTTGCTGCTGCGACTCCCTGCGGAAGGTCTCGAGTTGCTGCTGCGAGTCCTTGCGGAACGTGTCGAGTTGCTGCTGCGAGTCCTTGCGGAAGGTCTCTAGTTGCTGCTGCGAATCCTTGCGGAAGGTCTCGAGTTGCTGCTGTGAGTCCTTGCGCAGCGCATCCACCTGGTCGCGCGATTCGATGCGCACGGCATCGATCGAGGTCTTGAGCTCACGGACGTCGCCGCGCAGTTCGTGGATGTGGACGGAGTGCTCATCCAGGCGATGCATGAGCAGCGGGAAGTCAGGATGCCAAGAGGGCTGTGGCTTGGCGGTCGGATGGGGAGAGCGGTGATGCATGCGCGGGTTCCTGTTGAGAGGGGAGGAACCAGCGATGCTAGGTCGGCGTCGGCATGGCCCGGTGTGGCGGCGAGGTCAAAGGTCCGAGGTCCTTGATCGACCTCAACGCATCGCGTCACGAGCGCGTTTCGTGGGAACGCCCGCGGCGCGGCTCAGGCGAACAGAGCAGCCAGGCGCGCGACGGCGGCC
>NZ_VOSR01000386.1:0-21200 GCF_007997345.1 Mitsuaria sp. TWR114 | reverse complement strand
GCGTGCCGGTCTTGTCGAACACGACCAGGTCGACGCGCCGCGCCTGCTCCAGCGCCTCGGCATCCTTGATCAGCAGGCCGCGTCGCGCCGCGACGCCGGTGCCGACCATGATCGCGGCGGGCGTGCCAGTCCGAGCGCGCAGGGGCAGGCGATCACCAGCACCGCGACCGCATGGATCAGCGCGCGCTCCCAGTCGCCGCTCGCCAGACCCCAGCCCACCAGTGTGATGGCGGCGATCACCAGCACCGCCGGCACGAACACCGCGCTCACCTCGTCCACCAGGCGCTGGATCGGCGCCTTGTGCGCCTGCGCCGACTCGACCAGCCGCACGATGCGCGACAGCGTGGACTCGGCCCCCAGCGCGGTGACCTCGACCAGCAACAGGCCCTCGCCATTGACCGCGCCGCCGACGACGCGGTCGCCCTCGGCCTTCTCGACCGGCAGGCTCTCCCCGCTGATCAGCGATTCATCGACGTGGCCCGCGCCTTCGCGGATGCGGCCGTCGGCGGGAATGCGCTCGCCGGGGCGCACGACCATCAGGTCCCCCAGCCGGAGCTGCGCCAGCGGCACGTCGATCTCCCGCGGCGCGTCGGCCGGGCCGCGGCGCACGCGGGCGTGCTCGGGGCGCAGCTGCTTCAGCGCGGCGATGGCGCTGAGCGTCTGGCGCTTGGCGCGTCCCTCCAGCCACTTGCCCAGCAGCACCAGCGTGATCACCGCGGCGGCCGATTCGAAGTAAAGCGCGCCGCTCGCCGGTCCTTGCCGGAGCAGCTCGTAGACGCTCAGCCCGTAGGCGGCGCTGGTGCCGAGCGCGACCAGCAGGTCCATGTTGCCGCTGCGGTCCTTCAGTGCGGCCCAACCGGCGCGGTAGAAGCGCGCGCCCAGCCAGAACTGCACCGGCGTGGCCAGCACCAGCTGCCATCCGCCGGACAGCATCAGGTGCCCGCCCCAGAGCATCGCGACCATCGGCGCGATCAGCGGCAGCGTCAGCAGCGCCGCGACCAGCACCGGCCAGCCGGTGGCCGACCAGGGCGGCGGCGCGGGGGGCGCGTCGTCCTCGACGGCGAGCTGGCGGGCCTCGTAGCCGGCCTTGCCGATGGCCGCGACCAGCGCGGCCGCGTCCACGCCGGGCAGCAGCCGCACGGTGGCGGTCTCCAGTGCGAGGTTCACCTGGGCGTCCTCGACGCCGGGCACCTTGCGCAGCGCGCGCTCGACGCGGTTGACGCAGCTCGCGCAGGTCATGCCGGCGACGGCGAGCTGGAGCTCGCCGGCCGGCGCGGTGGGGGTGGGGGCGGTGTTCATGGCGGCAGTCTCAAGCTTGCCATGATGGGAAGGTCAAGGCCATGCCCCGGATGGGAGAAGCGTCATGCGGCGCTCGCCTTGACCCTGCCACGATGGCAAGGTTTAACCTTCGGGCCGTTCCTCCCGTTCCTTGTTTCCCAGGAGTTCCCCATGCATGAATTCAAGCTGCCCGACATGAGCTGCGGCCACTGCCTCGCCGCCGTGACCGAGGCCGTCAAGGAGGCCGACGCCAAGGCCGAGGTCGATGTCGACCTGCCGCAGAAGACGGTGCGGGTGGAAAGCGGCCTGAGCCGCGAGCAACTGGCCGGCGTGCTCAGCGAGGCCGGCTACCCGCCGGCCTCCTGAGTCCGCCGCGGGCGCTCAGGCCCGCTTCAGCGCCTCGCCGTCGAACGGCAGCTGGCGCAGCCGCTTGCCGGTGGCGGCGAAGATCGCGTTGGCCACGGCCGGCGCGATCGGCGGCGTGCCCGGCTCGCCGATGCCGCCGGGCGCCTCGCTGCTCTGCACGATGTGCACGTCCACCTTGGGCATCTCGTTCAGGCGCAGCACCGGGTAGTCGTGGAAGTTGCTCTGCTCGACCTTCCCGTCCTTGAAGGTGATGCGGCCATACAGCGCCGCGGACAGGCCGTAGACCACGGCGCCCTCGATCTGGCGGGCGATGGTCTGCGGGTTGACGGTCTGGCCGCAGTCCACCGCCGCGGTCACGCGATGCACCTTGATCGCACCGTCCTTGCTGACGGACACCTCGGCCACCTCCGCCACCCAGGTGCCGAAGCTCTCGGCCACCGCGATACCGCGGTGCCGGCCCTTGGGCAATGGACGGCTCCAGCCGGCCTTCTCCGCCGCGAGCAGCAGCACGCCGCGCGCGCGAGGATGCTTCTCCAGCAGCGCCAGGCGGTACTTCAGCGGATCGGCCTTGGCCGCGTGCGCGAGTTCATCGATGAAGCTCTCGATGAAGAACGCGTTCTGCGAATGCCCCACCGAGCGCCAGAACCACACCTGCGGGCCCGGCTCCGCGCGGCCGTAGGCGACGCGCTGATGCGGGATCTCGTAGGGATGGTCCGCCAGGCCCTCGACGGCCATCGCGTCGACGCCGTTGTCGGGGATCTTCATGAAGCCGGAGGCGGCCATGATGGACGGGCTCGCGACCTCGGCCCGCAGCATCAGCGGCTGGCCCTTGTCGTCGAGCCCGGCCTCGAAGCGCACGCGCGAAGTCGGGCGGTAGTAGCCCGCGGCCATGTCGTCCTCGCGGGTGTAGACCAGCTTCACCGGGCTGCCGCTGAGCTTGGACAGCAGCGTGGCGTCGATGGTGAAGTCCGGCGCGAAGCGGCGTCCGAAGCCGCCGCCCAGCAGCAGCGTGTTGACCTTGACCTTGGCCGGCGTGACCTGCGCGACCTGCGACAGGATGCCCTGCGCCGGTCCCTGGCTCTGCGTGCCGGCCCAGATCGTGACCTCGTCGCCGCGCACCCAGGCCAGGCAGTTCAGCGGCTCCATGCAGGCGTGGGCGAGGTAGGGCACGTCGTACTGCGCGGTCAGGCTACGCGCCGAATTGGCGCTGCCATCCTTGACGTTGCCGGTCTCGCGCGCGATCGCGCTGGGGTTCTGCAGGGCTTCGTCCAGCGTCGCCGAGACCTTGTCGGTGGACAGGTCCGCGTGCGCGCCCAGATCCCACTCGATGCCGAGCGCGTCGCGCCCCTGCTTCGCGGCCCAGTAGCGATCCGCCAGCACCGCCACGCCGGACGGGATCGCGATGACCTTGCGCACGCCCTTGATCGCCTTGGCCTTGCCCTCGTCGAAGGCCTTGGGCTTGGCGCCGGCGATCGGCGCGCGCGCCATCACCGCGACCAGCATGCCCTCGACGTGCGCGTCGATGCCGAACTTGGCGGTGCCGTTGATCTTGGCCGCGCTGTCCAGGCGGCGCGTGGGCTTGCCCATGATGCGGAAGTCCTTGCGGTCCTTCAGCACCGGCTTCTCGGGCACGGCCTGTTTCGCGGCGGCCTCGACCAGCGCGCCGTAGCCGAGCTGGCGGCCATTCGGGCCGATGACCTGGCCGCGCTCGGTTCGCAGCGACGCGGCATCCACGCCCCACTGCTGCGCCGCAGCCGCGACCAGCATCTGGCGTGCCGCCGCGCCGGCCTGGCGCACCGGCGTCCAGTGCGCGCGCACCGTCGTGCTGCCGCCGGTGGCCTGCATGCCGAACATCGGGTTGTTGTAGGCGGCGCTGGCCGGCGCCTGCTCGACCGAGACCAGCGCCCAGTCGGCGTCCAGTTCCTCGGCCACCATCATCGGGATGGCGGTCAGCACGCCCTGGCCCATCTCGGCCGAGCCGCAGACCACGGTGACCTTGCCGTCCGGCGTGATGCGCAGCCAGGCATTGGGTGCGAAGGTGTTGCTGGCGGGGGCCGAGGCGGCCTGTGCCAGCGCGGCGCGCGTCGTCGCCAGCGGCAGCGCGAAGGACAGGGTCAGCGCCGCGCCGGTCTTGAGCAGCCCGCGGCGGCTCGGGGATTCGACGGTGATGCCCATGATCAGCCTCCCTTCGCCAGCGTGGCCGAGGCGTCGTGGATCGCCGCCCGGATCTGGTTGTAGGTCCCGCAGCGGCAGACATTGCCGCTCATCGCGCCATCGATGTCCGCGTCGGTGGGCTTCTTCTTGCCGGCCAGCAGCGCGCAGGCGCTCATGATCTGGCCGCTCTGGCAATAGCCGCACTGCGGCACGTCGATCTTGAGCCAGGCCTTCTGCACCGCCCGGCCGGTGGGCGTGGCGGCCACGCCCTCGATCGTCGTGATCTTCTTGCCGGCCGCGGCCTCCAGCGGCGTCTGGCAGGCGCGCACCGGCTGGCCGTCCAGGTGGACGGTGCAGGCGCCGCACAGCGCCATGCCGCAACCGAACTTGGTGCCGGTCAGCTGCAGGTCCTCGCGCAGCGCCCACAGCAGCGGCATCTGCGGATCGGCATCAAGCGTCACCGCCTTGCCGTTCACGGTCATCGAAATGGACATGGGGGTTCCTCCTGGGGACGCCTGGGGCGGATCCGACGCGCCCGGTCCTTCGCGAAGGGGCCGGGTCTTGCGGCGGGGGTGCGCAAGGGTAGCGCTTTCGCTTCAAAACCGTGCAGGGACAGGTCTTGATGCCGCCTTCGAGGGTCAACCCGGCAGGGTTCACCCGCATGAGAGGGCGATGGGCGCACCCGAATGGTGCCGCTCACAGGCGGGAGGGTTTTCCCGTGCTTTGGGTGAGGTAACGGACCGTCCCCCATCCAAGTCAGCCCACTTTTGTAGCACTCGCGCGAGAAGCGCCCGGTTTTGCGAATAACGGACGGCGCGGCGTGAAGGTTTGTTGCTGATTTGCAATGGATGACGAGGGACAGAGGGGAGGCCCCTCCCCAGAATCCGCTCCCTCGCGCCCATCGGGTGATCCCCCGGGCGCGATCCGGTCCTGCTCGCGGGCACCGGTCTCCTCGGCCGATGCGACCCATCCGGCCTTTCATCAATTCGCAAGTGGAAGTATGAGAAAGAACAACCAGCTCTCCCTGTCCCTGAGCGCCGCCGCGGCGCTGCTGTGCTGCGCCCAGATCGCGCAAGCCCAGGCACAGGACACGACCCAGCTCCAGCGCGTCGAGGTGACCGGCTCCAACATCAAGCGCCTGGCGTCCGAAACCGCCTCGCCGGTGCAGGTCTACAACCGCGAGGAGATCCGTCGCACCGGCGCCAACACCGTGCGCCAGGTGCTGGACACGCTGACCTCGACCTCGAGCACCGAGATCCGCGACGACGGCAACACCTCCAGCTTCGCCTCCGGCGCGTCGGGCGTGTCGATGCGCGGCCTGGGCAAGGGCGCCACGCTGGTGCTGCTGAACGGCCGCCGCGTCGCCAACTTCGGCCTGGCCGACGGCGCCAAGGACACCTTCGTCAACGTCGACTCGATCCCGGCCGATGCCGTCGAGCGCGTGGAAGTGCTGAAGGATGGCGCCTCCGCCATCTACGGCTCGGACGCGATGGCCGGCGTGATCAACATCATCACGCGCCGCAGCTACAACGGCGTCGGCGCGTCCGCCAGCTACACCTTCAACGAGAACCCCAGCCTGGGCGCGCAGCGCCAGGCCAGCATCGTGGCCGGCTTCGGCGACCTCGAGAAGGACCGCTTCAACGTCTTCGTCAACATCGAGGCCTATCGCCGCGAGGGCTACACCGTGGCCGACGTCAAGGACGACTACCCCGCGTGGCACAAGTCCTTCTACCTGGCGTCCTTCGGCGACCCCAGCCTGAACTCCTACCCCGGCAACCTGCGCGTGGGCACCAACCGCGTGCCGGTGGCGGGCTGCACGACGCTGAATTCGGCCGGCCAGTGCGTGACCGACATCAACGGCCTGAATGCGGTCTCCGATCCGGCCAGGCGCGTGAACCTGTTCAGCGCCGCCCGCGCGAAGGTCACCGAGGACATCCAGGCCTTCGCCGAGCTGAGCTACTCCAAGACGACCACCGAGTACCTGACGGTGCCGATGGCCATCGGCGCCGGCGCCACCTCGCGCTGGTACGACGGCTACAACAAGGTGGCCCAGTCGGTGCCGCACCCGGTGCTGTCGGCCACCAACCCGGCCAACCCGACCGGCCAGCCGCGTGGCATCGACTACCGGTTCATGGATGACCCCAGCCTGTTCAACTACGACGGCACCGGCAAGCAGTACCGCGTGCTGACCGGTCTGCAAGGCACCTTCCGCGACATGGACTGGGAAGTCTCGGTCGGCCGCAATGCCGCCGAGGCGGAGAAGCTGGCCCGCTGGGGCTCGCGCGACCTGTTCGCGGCCGTCGAATCCGGCGAGTACAAGATCGGCGGCGGCAACAGCCGCGAGCTGCTCGAGCGCCTGTTCCCGGTCAACGGCTCCAAGGGCAAGAACCATCAGACCTGGGTGGATGCCAAGCTGAGCGGCGAGCTGATGCAGCTGCCGGGCGGTCCGCTGGCCTTCGCGCTGGGTGCCGAACACCGCCAGGAAGGCGTGTCGATCAAGTCGACCGACAACGTCCTGAAGGCGCAGATCGTGGGCCGCGGCTCGGTGCTGATCGACGGCGAGCGCAACCTCGACGCCGCCTTCCTGGAGCTGAACGCCCCGGTGTGGAAGGGCCTGGAGCTCAATGGCGCGCTGCGCTTCGACAAGGCCAGCGGCTTCGACGGCCGCGTCTCGCCGAAGCTGGGCGTGCGCTACGAGGTGTCGCCGCAGCTGCTGCTGCGCGGCACGGTGGCCGGCGGCTTCCGCGCGCCCAACATCCCCGAGACGCTGGGCCAGGTCGGCGTGACCGGCTTCTTCAACAACACGGTGGACCCGGCGCGCTGCGCGACCGCCACGGCCGTCAGCGACATCCTCAAGAAGGGCACGGCGGCCGACCAGGCCGACGCCGCGCTGGCCCTGGCCAGCGGCTGCCGCGCCTCGGTGCCGGCGATGATCTCGGCCAATCCCAACCTGAAGCCGGAAACGTCGAAGAGCATCACCCTGGGCTTCGTGTTCGAGCCGACCCGCAATGCGTCGATCGCCGTCGACTACTTCAAGATCGAGCGCAAGAACGAGATCAACTCGCGTGATCCGGACTATGTGCTGGAGCGCGAAGGCAAGCCCGGTTACGAGACCATGATCAGCCGCGCCACGCTGACCGCGCAGGAGCAGGCCTGGGTGGACCGCGCCAACCAGCTGTCGGGCGGTTCGCTGGCCTGGCAGGCCGGCCAGATCACCTCGCTGCTGCTGCAGTACGAGAACTTCGGCAAGACCGAGACCTCGGGCGTGGACATCGACGTCAAGGGCCGCGTGGCGGCGGGTTCGTTCGGCACGCTGAACCTGGGCGTGGCGGCGACCTACGCGCTGACCTACAAGGCGTGGGACATCGACGCGAACAAGTGGCGTCCCAACCAGGTCGGCATGTATGAGAACCCGCGCCTGAAGGCGGTGTTCTCGGCCTACTGGAACAAGGGCGACTGGACCACCGGACTGCGCTTCAACTACACGTCCCGCACCGCGCTGAACCGCGACGAGACCGACCTGGCCAGCTGGGGTGAGTCCGCGTGCCAGGCCCGCCTGAAGCCGGGCGCGCTGCCTTGCTACATCGACGAGGACCTGCGCACCGACTTCAGCCTGGGCTACACCGGCATCAAGAACCTGCGCCTGACGCTGAACATCAACAACCTGATGGGCGACGAGCGGCCGGTGAACCTGCGCGATGGCTACCGCGTCCGTCCGCGGAGCTACAAGATCGGCGCGTCCTACGACTTCTGATCAGAGCGCCCCGCGCGTTCCGGAAGGCCGCCGCCCGCGGCCTTCCAACCCTCGCGAAGCCCGGCTTGTCCGGGCTTTTTTTCGTCCTTTGCGGGAGCGACTCCATGACCTTTGGCATAGGTCATCCGCATGGCTTTTGGGATGAGGACTGCCGCGTCATGGTTATTCGTCCCACGTATCCGTAGTAGTCCCGCCTCCATTTAAGGGGGTTTCTGAGGATAGGGTTCCCCCGCATTTGACGCGTTCATCACGGGTTTCTTCTTATAGGTCTGTCGCATCTTTGCTGCGCGATGTAGCAAATGTTTTTGTTGGTGAGCCACACGTTTGCGTCACTGAAAAAATCGCGTCGCGCACCGCACCGGAGTTATCGATTCCGTGGCGCGCTGCGACGTCGGGAAGCAGCGCCATCACCGGGTGCGCCCCTTTTTCAAAAGAGGACCGTAATGTCTCGTCAACTGACCCACAGGGCGCTGGCACTGACCAGCATCGCGATTGCCAGCACGCTGGCCTGCGGCGTGGCCGTCGCGCAAGAGTCCAAGCAACTGGAGCGCGTCGAAGTCACCGGCTCCAACATCAAGCGCATCGACGCCGAAACGGTGTCGCCGGTGCAGATCATTTCGCGGGACCAGATCGAGCGGACCGGCCAGCCGACCGTGGCGGACGTGCTGCGCAACCTGCCGTCCAACACCGGCAGCCTGGGCGAGAGCTTCAGCAACAGCTTCGCCCCGGGCGCAGCTGGCTTCTCGCTGCGCGGTCTCGGCCAGAAGACGACGCTGGTGCTGCTGAACGGCCGCCGCGTCGCCGGCTATGGCTTCGCACAGAACCTGCAGGACACCTTCGTCGACCTGAACTCGATCCCCTCCGCGGCGGTCCAGCGCATCGACATCCTGAAGGACGGTGCCTCGGCCATCTACGGCTCCGACGCGATCGCCGGCGTGGTCAACATCATCCTGCGCAAGGACTACCAGGGCTTCGACATCTCGGCCTCCGGTGGCTTCTTCGAAGGCAAGAACGACTATCGCGTGACCGCCGCCGGCGGATTTGGCGACCTGGGAAGCGATGGCTACAACATCTTTGCCACGCTCGACTACTACAAGCGCGACCTGCTGCTGCAGAAGGACGTGGAGTTCACCGAGTCGCGCGACTTCCGCAAGTACGCCGGCGGCCGCAACTACCAGTCCCTGACTGGTGGCGGCACCTGGCGCGAAGTGGCGGCCAACGGCACGCTGACCAACAACTACCGCGCCATCAGCGACTGCAAGGGAACGGTCATCAACGGCCAGCAAGCCCTGGCGGCCGGCCTGATCAACCCGAACACCGCGGCCAACATCGCGATGACCGCGGCGTCCAACACGTACTGCATGCGTGACTTCAAGGACGAGTTCACCGCGCTGCCCGGCACCGAGCGCATCGGCCTGCTGACCCGCGGCACGAAGGTCTTCTCGCCCAATGCCACCGGCTACTTCGAACTGGGGCTGAGCCGTTCGGACACCACGCAGACCTTCCAGTCCGCGTCGTTCGTCAGCACCGGCCTGACCACGGTCGCCGGCCAGCTGCAGCCGTTCAGCTACACCGCCAATTTCGCCCCCGGCGTGGCGGGCAACCCCTTCTCCAATCGCGCCCGCTATGTCGGCGTGCTCAATGACATGGGCACCCGCGACAACGAGATCCGCTCGGACTCGCTGCGCGCGGTGGCTGGCGTCAGCTACACCATCGGCAGCTGGGATTTCGACAGTGCGGTCGGCTACTCCAGCACCGACACCACCTCGAAGAACCTGAACCGCCTGACCCTGGCCGGAACCTCCGCCGCCTTCGGCATTCCGACCAGCGCGCAGCCGCCGGTGCCGCTGTCCAGCGCATCGAGCTACAACCTCGACAAGTGGACGACCAACAGCCAGGCGGTCCGTGACAGCATGCGCGGCAACTTCGACCGCAAGTCCAAGTCGGAGATGACCTTCGTCGACACGAAGGCCAACACCACGGTCGGTCAGATGGCCGGTGGCGACATCGGCTTGGCGATCGGCGCCGAGTTCCGTGAAGAGAAGCTGAAGGACACGCCCGCGGAGATCGCCGCCAGCGGCGGCATCATCGGCCAGGGCATCACCGCCACCAACGGTCGTCGCGACAACATCTCGCTGTTCTCCGAGATCTCGATGCCCTTCACCAAGAAGCTGGAGGTGCAGGCCGCGATTCGCTATGACAAGTACAGCGACTACGGCACGTCGACCACGCCCAAGCTGGGTGCGAAGTTCCAGGCCCTGGACAGCCTGCTGTTCCGCGCCAACTGGGGCAAGGGCTTCCGTGCGCCGACGCTGCCGGAGATCTCGCCGTCGGCCGCCTCGTTCTTCCAGTCCGTGATCGACCCGCAGGACGGCGTGACCCGCCAGATCTCCGGCGTGTTCGCGGGCAACCCCAACCTGAAGGCGGAGAAGTCCACGAGCACGACCATCGGTTTCGTGTTCGAGCCGACCAAGAACTTCAACTTCGGCGTGGATTTCTACAAGATCAACTGGCGCAACGTGGTGGCATCGCGGAACTTCCAGGACATCCTGGATGAGTCCTGCCCGAACGGCGGCACCGGCGCGGATCCGACGCAGCCGAACTGCCCGTCGACGCCCACGATCATTCGCGACGGCAATCCGCAGACCAACCAGATCATCACGATCCTGTCGAACTACGAGAACCTGTCTTCGCGCAAGACCAGTGGCGTGGACATCGACGGCACGCTGCGCGTTCCGACCAGCCTGGGCAAGTTCACGTTCCGCGGCAACCTGATCTACGTCAGCTCCTTCAAGGAAGACGGCGTGCAGGTGGTGGGCACGAACGGCGGTGCGAACACGATCCCGCGCATCCGCGCCGGTTTCTCGACCGACTTCGACTACGGCCCCTGGTCGGTCACCGCCGGCCTGAACTACACGCACCATGTGCGTCAGGAACTGCTGGCCGCGAGCTACTTCACGCCGCAGGATC
Source organism: Mitsuaria sp. TWR114 (assembly GCF_007997345.1). Lineage (NCBI taxonomy): Bacteria > Pseudomonadati > Pseudomonadota > Betaproteobacteria > Burkholderiales > Sphaerotilaceae > Roseateles > Mitsuaria sp. TWR114. The sequence goes on along the minus strand of NZ_VOSR01000386.1, from coordinate 10,678 downwards.
CGCGCTTCCAGACCGGTGTGTTCCCGACCCATGTCCGCTCGAACACCACGATGGACCTGTTCGGCCGCTACGCCATCACGAAGCAGCTGACGGCCAGCGTGTCGGTCCTGAACGTGTTCAACCGCATGCCTCCGCATGACCCGGGCTTCAGCAGCACCTCGCTGTACGACTTCAGCCTGTACGACACCCGTGGCCGCCAGTTCCGCGCCACGCTGAGCTACTCGCTGTGATCTGAGCGTTTCGCAGGGACGCCGGCGGCCTCGCCCGCCGGCCCCTGGCCTCCAACCACAAGGGCCTTCGGGCCCCTTCTTTTTTGGTGATCGCGCTCGACGTCGCTCAGCGTCGGCGGCACGCCGCCGGCAACGGTCTTGTGAGAGCTCTCAGGAGGTCGGCTGCGGCAGATGCGGCCAATTGCGTCGTGCATGAACGACGTCCACGACCTGCACGGCGTCCGGGGTGATGCGATAAGGCACGACATAGTTCGCGGTCACCACGATCTCGCGCAGGCCCTCGACCCGCGCCGAGGCGCGGTACAGGTTGGGGAAATCCGTCACGAGCTTGAGACGCTTGCAGATCTCGCCGAACAGCTCCTTGGCCGCGTCGAGGTTGTGCTCGCCAATGTGCTCCAGGACCACGCGCATGCTCTCCACGGCCTGGATGCGCCAATCAAGCTGCCTTGCTGACATGGCGCACCTCCAACTCGGAAAGGAACTGCGAAGTCGCCGCCACCAGTTTCGCATGAGAGATCGGGGGGCGAGGGTCCTCGAGGGAGCGGCGAATGCGCTCCCGGTACCACTCGTCCCACGCCTCCTGATCGAACTGGTCCTCGTCGAGGCCGGGGCGGAGCCCACCTGGCGAGGTCGGTGGGTGCTGGGCGGGCGCAGGATGAGCGGCGGCAAGCGCATCTGCGGCGAGGCGGGGCTGGTCATTCACGATGTGTCACTCCAGGAATCGACTCGAAAGCCGGAGCAGCCATCGTGGCCGAATCGTGTTGCTCGCGCCATGACTCGAACTGCTGCGCGTTTGACCCTCTCGAGTCTTGCGCTGGGGCGCTGACTGGCCGTCAAGCCTCAGCCCTCGCCCTCGTCCCCCGCCTCGGCGAGCGCCTGCGCCACGCGCGCCTTCATGCGCCGCAGCGCCTTGAGCTCCTGGTCCGGCGCCTGCAGCGCCGGCCACAGCAGCGAGACCAGGTCGCGCGCCGCGGCGTCCACCTGGATCTGCCGGCCCGCGATGATCACCTCCCACAGCATGTGCTCCATCGGCCCGAAGACCAGCGAGCGCAGCAGCCGCAGCGGAATGTCCTGCCGCACCTCGCCCTGCGCCTGGCCGCGCGCCAGCAGGTCCATCAGCGGCGCCGTGTAGCGCCGCTGCAGGTCCACGAAGGCCGCGCCGAAGTCCTGGCCCTCGCCGCGCGTCACCGGCGCCTCGCGCTTGCGGCCTTCCGACAGCACCAGTTCGCACAGCCCCGTGCCCTGGATCAGGAACAACCGCAGGTGCGTGTGCACGACGAATTCCAGCTGGTCCCGGATCGGCCGGCCTCGCGGTAGCCCCGACTCGATCGCGTCGATGATCTCGTCGTACCAGTCGCCGATCACCCGCATGCACAGCTCGCGCTTGCCGCGGAAGTAGGTGAAGACCGTCGCCTCGGAGATCCCCAGTCGCTGCGCGATCTCCGTCGTCGTCGCGCGCTCGTAGCCGCGTTCGGCGAACACCACCCGGCTCTCGCGCAGGATGTCCCGCACCCGTTGCTCGGCCTTGGCGCCCACCGGCGAGCGGCGCCGCGCCGGCAGCGCGGCGGCCGACGCCGGAATGGCGCCGGCATCGGGGCGGAGGGGGGCGGAGGCGCTCATGAGGGGCGGATTCTCCCGATTTATTGAGCCCGACTCAAGTGGGCGGTTTCCGCGGCCGGACATCTGGCGGCGCCTTGAGTTTCTCGCGTATGCTTCGCGCCTTGCGCCGGCCCGGCGATCCCGGGCGGCGGCGCCCCACCAGCGCTCGCTCCACAGAATTGAGCGCGGCTCATATGAGCGTTTCTGCGGCCATGCCGGCCGTTGAGCGCAGATGCCCGGAGACACCTCACCATGCCCCAGCTGTCCACCAAGCTCAACGCCCGCTCGGCCGACTTCAAGGCCAACGCGGACGCGATGCGCGGCCTGATCGACGACCTCAACGCCCGGCTGGCGAAGATCGCCGAAGGCGGCGGCGAGGCCGCGCGGGCCAAGCACGTCGGGCGCGGCAAGCTGCTGCCGCGCGACCGCGTCGAGATGCTGCTGGATCCGGGCACGCCCTTCCTGGAACTGGCCCCGCTGGCGGGCCTGGACATGTATGACAACGCCGCGCCGGGCGGCGGTGTGATCGCCGGCATCGGCCGCGTCTCGGGTGTCGAGTGCGTGATCGTCTGCAACGACGCCACCGTCAAGGGCGGCACCTACTACCCGATCACCGTCAAGAAGCACCTGCGCGCGCAGGAGATCGCGGACCAGAACCGCCTCCCGTGCATCTACCTGGTCGATAGCGGCGGTGCCAACCTGCCCAACCAGGACGAGGTCTTCCCGGACCGCGACCACTTCGGCCGCATCTTCTTCAACCAGGCCAATCTCTCGGCCAAGGGCATCCCGCAGATCGCCGTGGTGATGGGCTCCTGCACCGCCGGCGGCGCCTACGTGCCGGCGATGAGCGACGAGACCGTCATCGTCAAGAACCAGGGCACGATCTTCCTGGGCGGCCCGCCGCTGGTGAAGGCCGCCACCGGCGAGGTGGTCAGCGCCGAGGACCTGGGCGGCGGCGATGTCCACACGCGCCTGTCCGGCGTGGCCGACCACCTGGCCGAGAACGACACCCACGCGCTGGCGATCGCGCGCCAGTCGGTGGCCCGCCTCAACTGGCGCAAGCAGGGCGAGCTGCTGACCCAGCCGCCCAAGCCGCCCGCCTACGACCCGGCCGAGCTGCACGGCGTGATCCCGACCGACACGCGCAAGCCCTTCGACGTGCGCGAGGTCATCGCCCGCATCGTCGATGGCAGCGAGTTCGATGAATTCAAGGCCCGCTATGGCAACACGCTGGTCTGCGGCTTCGCCCACATCGAGGGCATGCCGGTGGGCATCGTCGCCAACAACGGCATCCTTTTCGCGGAGAGCGCCAACAAGGGCGCCCACTTCATCGAGCTGTGCTGCCAGCGCAAGATCCCGCTGGTGTTCCTGCAGAACATCACCGGCTTCATGGTCGGCCGCAAGTACGAGAACGAGGGCATCGCCCGCGCCGGCGCCAAGATGGTGACGGCGGTGGCCTGCGCGCAGGTGCCCAAGTTCACCGTGATCATCGGCGGCAGCTTCGGCGCCGGGAACTACGGCATGTGCGGCCGCGCCTATTCGCCGCGTTTCCTCTGGATGTGGCCCAACGCCCGCATCTCGGTGATGGGCGGCGAGCAGGCCGCGTCGGTGCTGGCCACCGTCAAGCGCGACGGCATCGAGGCCAAGGGCGGCCAGTGGTCCGCCGACGAGGAAGAGGCCTTCAAGGCGCCGATCCGCCAGCAGTACGAGGACCAGGGCCATCCGTACTACGCCAGCGCCCGCCTGTGGGACGACGGCGTCATCGATCCGGCCGACACCCGCCGCGTGCTGGCGCTGGGCCTGTCGGCTGCGCTGAACGCCGAGATCCCCGAGACGAAGTTCGGCGTGTTCCGGATGTAAGGTCCGGGCTCCGACCGCTGCCCACGCTCCGATGATGACCGCCATCACCCTGCGACCGCTTGCCGCCACCGATTCGATCGAGGCGCTGACCGCGCTGCTGCACGCCTCCTATGCGTCGCTGGCGGCGCAGGGCTGGAACTTCACGGCGGTGAACCAGAGCGTGCAGACCACCCGCGAGCGGGTCGAGGCCGGCCAGGCCTTCGTGGCGCTGAGCGCTTCGGGCGAGCTCGTGGGCACGGTGACCATCGCGCCGCCGAAGCGGCCCGATGGGCGCTACCTCGGCGACCCGGTGCCGGACTGCTACACGCAGCCCGACACGGCGATCCTGGCGCAGCTGGCGGTGCATCCGGCGTGCCGCGGCCAGGGCGTGGCCGAGCGGTTGATGGACCTCGCCGAGGACTGGGCGCATGCGCAGGGCTACGCGCACGTCGCGCTCGATACGGCCGTTCCTGCTGAGGCCCTGCGCCGCCGCTACGAGCGCCGCGGCTACGCGAGGATCGGCGACGTGCAGTGGGCCGGCAAGACCTATCGCAGCGTGCTGATGCGCAAGGCGCTCGGCCCCACGGCGTCGACGGAGGTCCAGCCATGAGCGTCAAGCACCGCACGATCCTCGATGGCACCGGCACCGGCACGGGAAGGGGCACGTCGCGCCTCGCCGCGCTGGCCCTGGCGACCGTGCTCGGAGGCGGACTCGCCCTCGGCGTGCCGTCCACCGCGCGCGCGCAGGACGCGACCACCGGCGACCTGCCGCCCGCGGCCTCCGCGACCGGCTCGCCGCCCCGACTGGCCAACGACATCCGCGAAGCGGTGATCCGCGTGCCGGTCTCGGTCGAGAACCACCAGGGCCGCCGCATCGACGCCGAGCTGATCGTGACGACCTTCCGCCCGGCCGGTCCCGGGCCGTTCCCGCTGGCGGTGCTGAATCATGGCCGGCCGGTCTCCGAGCAGGACCGGGCGGCGATGAAGCGCCAGCGCCTGGAAGGCGCCGCGCGCTTCTTCGTGCGCAAGGGATTCGCCGTGGCCGTGCCCACGCGCATCGGCTACGGCGAGCTGGCGGGCGCCGGCGATCCCGAATCCAGCGTCCGCTGCGACGCGCCGCGCTATGAGGCCGCCGCCGCCGCCGCGGCTGCGCAGGTGGCCGCGGTGGTGCGCCACATGCAATCGGCCGCCGACATCGACGCCAGCCGCGTCGTGCTGGCCGGCCAATCGCTGGGCGGCTTCGCCACGATGGCCGCGACCGGCGAACGGCTGCCCGGTGTCGTTGCGGCGATCGACTTCGCCGGGGGCCACGGCGGCAATCCCGACACCCACACCGGCGAGCCCTGCCGGCCCGACGAGCTCGCCCGCCGCTTCGCCGACTTCGGCCGGCGCGCCGCGCAAGGCGGCCACCCGGTGCCGACGCTGTGGGTCTTCACCGAGAACGACCGCTTCATCGCACCTCGCTACCAGGAGCGCTGGTCCGCGGCCTACCGCGACGCCGGTGGGCTGGCGCAGACGCGGCTCATGCCCGCCTTCGGCGAGGACGGTCACCAGCTCTTCGCCAAGGGCAACGACGTCTGGCAACCGGTCGTCGACGAATTCCTCAAGCCGCTCGGCTTCCCCATCCCTGGCGCGCTGCGGGTGGCCGGCGTCGGCAGCAGCGCGGTGGAGGACACGGCCGCGTTGCCGGCCGACGGCCGCATCGTCAACGGTTATCGCAAGTTCCTGGCGGCCAGGGAGCCGCGCGCCTTCGCCACCAACGGCAGCCACTGGGGCCTGGCCGTCGGCGACGACGCCGCATCGCGCGCGCTCGCGCTGTGCGACCAGTTCACCGATGGCGAGGAGCGCTGCCGCCTCTACGCCATCAACCGGACCATCGTCTGGAGCGCCCCGTGAGCCCCGGCCCGTGCGTCACCGCCATCGCCATCGCCATCGTCCCTCCGCATCGATCATCGCCATGACCTCGACCGACCTGAACCCGACCACGCTGCGCGTCGAGCGCTCCGGCCCGCAAGGCGCCGTGGCGCGCGTCACGCTGAACCGCCCGGACGTGCGCAACGCCTTCAACGACACCGTCATCGGCGAGCTGACCGCGGTGTTGGAGGCCCTGGGCGCCGATCCGTCGCTGCGCGCGATCGTGCTGGCCGCCGAGGGCAAGGCCTTCTGCGCCGGCGCCGACCTCAACTGGATGAAGGCGATGGCCGGCTACAGCTGGGACGAGAACCACGCCGACGCCGGCCGCCTCGCCCACATGCTGTGGACGCTCTACCGCTGCCCGGTCCCGGTCATCGCGCGCGTGCAGGGCGACGTCTACGCCGGTGGCGTGGGCCTGGTGTCGGTCTGCGACATCGTCGTCGCCAGCGAGGCCGCCGGCTTCTGCCTCTCCGAAGCCAAGCTCGGCCTGCTGCCCGCCACCATCGGTCCCTACGTGGTGCGCGCGCTGGGCGAGCAGGCCTCGCGCCGCTACTTCGTCACCGCCGAGCGCTTCTCCGCCGCCGAGGCCCATCGCCTGGGCCTGGTGCATGAACTGGCCGCCGACGCCGAGGCGCTCGATGCGAAGGTCGACGCGCTGGTCGCGTCGCTGCTGGCCAACGGCCCGGCCGCGGTGCGCGCCTGCAAGCGCCTGGTGCAGGACGTGGCCCACGCGCCCATCACCGAGACGCTGCGCGACGACACCGCGCGCCGCATCGCCGACATCCGCGCCAGCGCCGAAGGGCGCGAGGGCGTGCAGAGTTTCCTGTCCAAGGGCAAGCCGTCATGGCTGGCCTGACGGACGCGTCGCGATCGCCCCGCTCGAGCGCCGCGCCGCTGTTTCCCAAGAGCTGAGTTCCGAATGTCTGAAGCAGTACGACAAGACTGGCAGCGCCGCAGCCTCGCGGCGGTCTGGCACCCGTGCACGCAGATGGCGCGCGCGCAGGACGTGCCGCCCCTGCCGATCGCCCGCGGCGAGGGCCCCTGGTTGATCGACCACGAGGGCCGCCGCTATTTCGACGCCAACAGCTCGTGGTGGGTCAACCTGTTCGGCCACGCCGACCGGGCCCTCAACGACGCGATCAAGCAGCAGCTCGACACGCTGCCGCACGTGATGCTGGCCGGCTGCACGCACGAGCCGGCCGTGCGCCTGGCCGAGCGTCTGTCGGCGCGCACCGGCGGCGCGCTGGGCCATCTCTTCTTCGGCAGCGACGGCGCCTCGGCGGTCGAGATCGCGCTCAAGCAGAGCTTCCACAGCTGGCGCAACCGCGGCCGCGCGGACAAGCGCGAGTTCGTCTGCCTGCGCAACGGTTATCACGGCGAGACCATCGGCGCGCTCGCGGTCACCGACGTCGCGATCTTCCGCGACGCCTACGACCCGCTGCTGATGCGCAGCCACATCGTGGCCTCACCCGACCAGCGCCTGGGCAACGAGGCGCAGGCGCTCGGCGACATGCGCGCACTGCTCGCCGGGCGGCATGAGCACATCGCCGCCGTCATCGTCGAGCCGCTGGTGCAGGGCGCGGCCGGCATGTCGATGTACGCGCCGTCCTACCTGAAGGCGATGCGCGCGCTGTGCACCGAGTTCGAGGTGCACCTGATCGCGGACGAGATCGCGGTCGGCTGCGGCCGCACCGGCACCTTCTTCGCCTGGGAGCAGACCGGGCCGGCCACGAAGGCCGACTGGCCCGACTTCCTGTTGCTGTCCAAGGGCATCACCGGCGGCACCATGGCGCTGTCGCTGGTGCTGACCACCGACGAGGTCTACCAGGCCTTCTGGTCGCAGGACGTGACGCGCGGCTTCCTGCACTCGCACAGCTACACCGGCAATCCGCTGGCCTGCGCCGCGGCCAACGCGGTGCTGGACCGCTTCGACGCGGGCCAGCTCGAACGCAACCAGCAGCAGGCCGCGTGGCTGGCCGAGGCCTTCGCGCCGCTGGCGGCCGATCCGCGCATCACGCACCTGCGTCAGCGCGGCATGATCCTGGCCTTCGACATCAACCCGGCGACGACCGTGCCGGTCGAGCGCTTCGCCGAGAAATTCCACCTCGCCGCGCGCCGGCACGAGTTGCTGATCCGCCCGATCGGCCAGACCGTGTACCTGATGCCGCCTTACCTGATCGACGAGCCCGCCGCGAAGTTCCTCGCGGCGGCCGTGGCCGCAACGCTGGAGGAGGTGGTCCATGTTGCTTGATCACCTGCAAGCCAAGCTGGACGCGATCCGCGCCCAGGACCTGACGCGCTTCACCCGCATCGCCGAGACCGGCACCGCGCCGCGCCAGACGGTGCGAGGCGCCGACGGCGTCGCGCGCGAGCTGACGATGTTCTGCAGCAATGACTACCTGGGCCTGGCCGCGCATCCGGCGGTGACCGCCGCGCTGGTGGAAGGCGCGCAGGTGTATGGCGGCGGCTCCGGCGCATCGCCGCTGGTCAGCGGGCATTCGCGGGCGCACCACGAGGTCGAGGCGCTGCTGGGCCGCTGGTTCGAGCCGCACATCCCCGAGGCCAAGGCGATCGGCTTCTGCACCGGCTACATGGCCAACCTCGCGGTCGTGACTGCACTGGGCGATGCCGACGCGGAGATCATCAGCGAGGCGCTGAACCATGCCTCGCTGATCGATGGCACGCGGCTGGCCAAGGCCAGGGTGTCGCGCTACGCGCATTGCGATGTCGAGGACCTGCGCGCGCAGCTCGGCGCGAGCAGCGCGCGCATCAAGCTGATCGTCACCGATGCGGTCTTCAGCATGGACGGCGACATCGCGCCGCTGCCCGCGCTGCTGCAGGCCGCCGAGGACTTCGACGCCTGGCTGATCGTCGACGACGCCCATGGACTGGGCGTGCTCGGCGAGACCGGTGTCGGCACGCTGGAACACTTCCGGCTGCGCAGCGAGCGGCTGATCCTGGTGGGCACGCTGGGCAAGGCGGCGGGGCTGGCGGGCGCCTTCGTCGTCGCGCATCGGACGGTCACCGACTACCTGCTGCAGGCGGCTCGCAACTACATCTTCTCGACCGCCTCGCCGCCGGCGGTGGAGCACGCGCTGCTCACCAGCCTCGACCTGATCCGCGGCGAGGTCGGTGCGCAGCGCCGCGCCGCGCTGCGCGCCCTGCAGGCCCGGTTGCGCGCCGGCATCGGCGCGCTGCTCGAGCGCCATCCGACGCTCACCTGGACGCTGGCCGACTCGCAGACGCCGATCCAGCCGCTGATCGTCGGCGGCAATGCCGAGGTGATGGCGCTGGCCGCCGCGCTGGAGCGCGAGGGCCTGCGCGTGCCGGGCATCCGGCCGCCGACGGTGCCCAAGGGCGAGGCGCGGCTGCGCATCACGCTGTGCGCGACCCACAGCGAGGCTGACGTCGACCGGCTGCTCGCCGCGCTGGAGGCCTGCGCATGACCCCGTCTCCGAAAGCCCTGGCACCGAACCCGGCCACGACGCCGCATCCGCTGCATGGCTTCTTCATCACCGGCACCGACACCGAGATCGGCAAGACCTGCATCACCGCCGGCCTGACGCGTGCCTTCGACGACCTGGGCCGCTACGTCACGCCGATCAAGTCGCTGGCGGCCGGCCAGGCGCAGGACGCCGACGGCGCCTGGGTCAACGAGGACGTCGCCTTGCTGCACGCCGCGCAGCGCCAGGGCATGACGATGGACGAGGTCGGCCCGCTGCAGTTCCGCGAGCCCTGCGCGCCGCACATCGCCGCGCGGCTGGAGGGCCGCGCGATCGACCGTCTGGCGCTGCTGACGGCGATCCGGCGCTCGGCGGCCAAGGGCGACTTCGCGCTGATCGAAGGCGTCGGCGGCTTCCGCGTGCCGCTCACCGACGACTGGGACACGGCCGACCTGGCCGTCGACCTGGCGATGCCGGTGGTGCTGGTCGTCGGCCTGCGGCTGGGCTGCATCAACCATGCGCTGCTGACAGCCGAAGCCATCCTCGCGCGCGGACTGCGCCTGGCCGGCTGGGTCGCCAACACCGCCGACCCCCACCAGGCTCATGTGGCGGACAATCTGGCCGCCTTGCGCGCCGGCCTCGACCAGGCCCTGGGCGCGCCGTGCTGGGGCCATGTGCCCCGCCTTCCCGATCCCTCTCCCGCGGCCGTGGCCGCGCACCTGCAGCAAGCGCTGCTGCTGAACGCCTTGAAAGCATGACGATGAAGCAGACCGTCAACCAGATCCAGACGCTGACCCCGACCACCGACGAACTGCGTCGCAACGCCAAGCCCTGGACCGTCAACGAGATCGCCGCGCTGTTCGAGCTGCCGTTCAACGACCTGCTGTTCCGCGCGCAGCAGGTCCACCGCGAGCACTTCGACCCGAACGCGGTGCAGCTGTCCACGCTGCTGTCGATCAAGACCGGCGGCTGCGAGGAGGACTGCAAGTACTGCCCGCAATCCGCGCATTTCGACACCGGCCTGAAGGCCGAGAAGCTGATCCCGCTCGAGGAAGTGATGGAAGCCGCCCGCGCCGCCAAGGCCAATGGCGCGACCCGCTTCTGCATGGGCGCGGCCTGGCGCTCGCCCAAGGAGCGCCACCTGGAGGCGATTGGCGAGATGATCACCGAGGTCAAGGCGCTGGGCCTGGAGACCTGCCTGACGGCCGGCATGCTGGGCGACGGTCAGGCCGAGCAGCTGCGCGAGGCGGGCCTGGACTACTACAACCACAACCTGGACACCTCGCCCGAGTTCTACGGCCAGATCATCACCACGCGCACCTACCAGGACCGTCTGGACACGCTGGAGCGCGTGCGCGGCGTGGGCCTGAAGGTGTGCTCGGGCGGCATCGTCGGCATGGGCGAGACGCGCCGCCAGCGCGCCGGCCCGCCGCCAGGCGCGTTGCCAAGCCCGTTCCCGAGCGCTTTGCCAAACACGTCGTGTCGCGTGTCCCATGCCGTCCTCCGTCCTTCAAGCGCGTGCCGCCACAGTGCGCGGCGCCGCTGAAGCGCTCCTGAAGCGGTGCTGAAGGGCGGCTGAAGGCGGGGTCGGGACTTCCCCGCGGACTGCGAGCGGACGCTGGCCCTCACCCCGCCCTCTCCCGCAAGCGGGAG
>NZ_VOSR01000385.1:0-2174 GCF_007997345.1 Mitsuaria sp. TWR114 | reverse complement strand
TGCGCTCCTTCGCCGCCGAGGTGACCCGCGTGGCGCGCGAGGTCGGCACCGAGGGCAAGCTTGGCGGCCAGGCCGATGTGCAGGGCGTGGCCGGTACGTGGAAGGATCTGACCGACTCGGTCAACTCGATGGCGTCCAACCTGACCTCGCAGGTGCGCAACATCGCCGACGTGACCAAGGCCGTGGCCGCCGGCGACCTCTCCAAGAAGATCACCGTCGACGTGCTCGGCGAGATCCTCGAGCTCAAGACCACCATCAACACGATGGTGGACCAGCTCTCGTCCTTCGCCGCGGAAGTGACCCGCGTCGCGCGCGAGGTCGGCACCGAGGGCCGCCTGGGCGGCCAGGCCACGGTGCGCGGCGTGTCGGGGACCTGGAAGGACCTGACCGACAACGTGAACTTCATGGCCGGCAACCTGACCGGCCAGGTGCGCGGCATCGCCAAGGTCGTGACCGCCGTGGCCAACGGCGACCTGGCGCAGAAGCTGACCGTGGAGGCCAAGGGCGAGATCGCCGCGCTGGCCGACACCATCAACTCGATGACGGACACGCTGGCCATCTTCGCGGACCAGGTGACCACCGTGGCGCGCGAGGTGGGCGTCGAGGGCAAGCTCGGCGGCCAGGCCAAGGTGCCGGGCGCGTCGGGCACCTGGAAGGGCCTGACGGAGAACGTCAACGAGCTCGCCGCCAACCTGACCACCCAGGTGCGCGCGATCGCGGAGGTCGCCACCGCCGTGACGCAGGGCGACCTGACGCGCTCCATCACCGTCGAGACGCAGGGCGAGGTCGCGGCGCTGAAGGACACGATCAACGAGATGATCGTCAACCTCAAGGACACGACCCAGAAGAACACCGAGCAGGACTGGCTCAAGACCAACCTGGCCAAGTTCAGCCGCATGCTGCAGGGCCAGAAGGACCTGGTGACCGTCGGCCAGTTGATCCTCAGCGAGCTGGCGCCGGTGGTCGGCGTGCAGCAGGCCGAGTTCTACGTGCTCAACATGCGCGGCGAGATGCCGCGCCTGAAGCTGATCGCCAGCTATGCCTCGGGCGGCCTGGCCACGCATGGCAAGGAGCTCGCGCTCGGCCAGGGCCTGGTCGGCCAGTGCGCGCTGGACCAGGAGAAGATCCTACTGGCCAACGTGCCCAGCGGCGCCTTCCGCGTCGCCTCCGGCCTGAGCGAGACGGCGGCGATGGAAGTGCTGGTGCTGCCGGTGGTCTTCGAGGGCCGCGTGCGCGGCGTGCTGGAGCTGGCCTCGCTGGAGCGCTTCAACCCGACCCACCAGGCCTTCCTGGACCAGCTCACCGAATCCATCGGCATCGTGATCAACACGATCGAGGCCAGCACCCGGACCGAGGACCTGCTGATCCAGTCGCAGTCGCTGGCCGAAGAGCTGCAGCGCCGGCAGCAGGAACTGCAGCAGACCAACGGCGAGCTGCAGGAGAAGGCGCAGCTGCTGGCCCACCAGAACCAGGAGGTGGAGCGCAAGAACGCCGAGGTCGAGCAGGCCCGGCAGGCGCTCGAGGAGAAAGCCGAGCAGCTGGCGCTGACCTCCAAGTACAAGTCGGAATTCCTGGCCAACATGTCGCACGAGCTGCGCACGCCGCTGAACTCGCTGCTGATCCTGTCCGACCAGCTCTGCAAGAACAGCGAGGGCAACCTGACGCTCAAGCAGGTCGAGTTCTCCAAGACCATCCATGCGTCGGGCAACGACCTGCTGATGCTGATCAACGACATCCTGGACCTGTCCAAGATCGAGTCCGGCACCGTGGCCGTGGACGTCAGCGAGCTGCGCCTGGACGAGCTGCAGCGCTCGGTGGAACGCAGCTTCCGCCACTTCGCCGAGTCCAAGCACGTGGGCTTCAGCGTCGAGATGGAGCCACCGCTGCCCAAGTCGCTGGTCACCGACGTCAAGCGGCTGCAGCAGATCATCAAGAACCTGCTGTCCAACGCCTTCAAGTTCACCCACCAGGGCCAGGTCACCTTCGCCGTCACCGCGGTGGCCGACGGCTGGTCCGCCGACAACGAGGTGCTCAACCATGCGGGCCAGGTGATCGCGTTCTCGGTGGCGGACACCGGCATCGGCATCTCGGCCGACAAGCAGCAGATCATCTTCGAGGCCTTCCAGCAGGCCGATGGCTCGACCTCGCGCAAGTACGGCGGCACCGGCCTGGGC
>NZ_VOSR01000384.1:0-2000 GCF_007997345.1 Mitsuaria sp. TWR114 | reverse complement strand
CCCGCTGCCCACGCTGCTCGGCTTCGCGCTGGCGGTGCTCACCATCGTGGTCGTCGCCGCCTTTTCATGGCGCACGCAGCGCACGCAGGCGGAGGCCGCCGATGCGATGGCGCGCACCCTGGCCGTGCAGGAGCAGATCCAGGCGCTGGGCTCGGCGATCAAGGATGCCGAGACCGGCCAGCGCGGTTTCCTGATCACCGGCCTGGACAACTACCTGCTGCCGTTCAACACCGCGCAGGTCACGCTGCCGGCCGCGACCGAGCGCCTGCGCGCGAGCTTCCAGAACTACCGTTCGCAGCTGGCCCGGCTGGAGCTGGTCGAGCAGCTCGTCAAGGCCAAGCTGGGCGAGATGGAGGAATCCATCGCGATGCGCCGCAAGGGCGACGGCATCGGCGCGGTGACCGTGGTGCAGGGCGACCGGGGGCGGATCCTGATGGAGCGCATCCGCACCCTGCTGGGCGAGATGGAGCGCGAGGAGCGCGATCGCGCCGCCGAGCGCCGCGTGCTGTGGGACACCGCCGTCCAGCAGACGGCCGGGATGATGTGGGGCGGCTCGGCGCTGCTGCTGGTGCTGACGGCGGTTGCCGCCGCGCTGAGCGCGCGCGCGCATCGCGCCGCCCGGACCGAGGAATGGCTCAAAGCCGGCCTGGCCGGCCTGGGCGTGGAGCTGCAGGGCGACCCGCATGTGGAGCGGCTCGCCGACGTCGCGACCAGCTTCCTGGCGCGCTGGACCGACGCCCGGGTGGGGGGCTTCTACATCACCCAGGACGATGGCAGCTACCTGCGGGTGGGCGGCTACGCGCTGCCGGTCGCGGCGGAGGGCGAGACGGCACCGGTCGTGCGCGGCGGGGACACGCTGGTGGGCCAGGCGGCGCGCGATCGCAGGCCGGTGCATGTCACGCGGCTTCCGGCCGACTACCTGCCGGTCAGCTCCGCGCTGGGACGGGCCGCGTCGACCGGCTGCTGATCGCGCCGGTCGGCGTCGACCGGCGCCTGCAGGGCGTGGTCGAACTCGGATTCCTGCATCACGTCGGCGAGGCCGAGCGCGAGCTGCTGGCGCGGGTGGCCGAGCCGCTGGCGATGGCGCTGCGCGCCGCCAAGGACCGCAGCCGGCTCGAGTCGCTGCTCGAGGAGAGCCGCCGCCAGGCAGAGGAACTGCAGATGCAGCAGGAGGAGCTGCGCGCCAGCAACGAGGAGCTGGAAGAGCAGGGCAACGCGCTGCGCGACTCGCAGCTGCGGCTGGAGAAGCAACAGACCGAGCTCGAGGAAAGCAACACCCAGCTCGAGGAGCAGGCGCGCCAGCTCGAGCTGCAGCGCTCGGAGCTGACCCAGGCTCAGGCGCAGCTCACCGACCGCGCCGAGGCGCTGGAGCGCTCCAACCAGTACAAGAGCGAGTTCCTGGCCAACATGAGCCACGAGCTGCGCACGCCGCTGAACTCGACCCTGATCCTGGCCAAGCTGCTGGCCGACAACAAGGACGGCAACCTGAGCGAGGAGCAGGTCCGCTTCGCGCAGACCATCAGCTCGGCCGGCAACGACCTGCTGGCGCTGATCAACGACATCCTGGACCTGTCCAAGATCGAGGCCGGCAAGGTCGACATGCAGATCGACCGCGTGTCGCTGCCGCGCCTGCTGCAGCAGCTGACGCAGGTCTTCGCGCCGATCGCCGCGCAGCGCAACCTGGCCTTCGGCCTGCAGCTGGCGCCCGGCGCGCCCGAATGGATCGAGACCGACGAGGCCCGCCTGGGCCAGATCCTCAAGAACCTGCTGTCCAACGCGCTGAAGTTCACCGAGCGCGGCTCGGTGCGCATGGAGGTGGGCGCCACCGCCGATGGCCGCATCGCCTTCGCGGTCACCGACACCGGCATCGGCATCCCGGCGCACCAGCAGGCGCCGATCTTCGAGGCCTTCCGGCAGGCCGACGGCAGCGCCCATCGCAAGTACGGCGGCACCGGGCTGGGCCTGGCGATCACCCGGGCCCTGGTGAACGACATGGGCGG
>NZ_VOSR01000383.1:0-7209 GCF_007997345.1 Mitsuaria sp. TWR114 | reverse complement strand
CGGCGCGCATGCCGACGCCCATGCCCGTCTCTCATGCCCAGCGGCGTGATCGCCGCGCCGGGACGGCGTCCTCGGGCGCATCCGGCGGACGGCGCCAACGCCATGACGGACGGCGTCCGGTGGCGCGGCGCAGTTGTGACAACATCGGCGGCTTCAGTCCCGACCTTCGATGCCGATCTTGGATGCCCTGCTCGCCCGCCTGACTTCGACCGTGCCGGTCGCCCGGAACCTGGACCAGCTCACCCGCCCGCTGCTGGAGATGCTGGGCTCGATCACCGGGCTGGAATCGACCTACCTGACGACCATCGACCTGCGCGCCGGCGAGCAGCACGTGCTGATCGCGCGCAACACCGGCGCGATGACCATCCCGGAGGGGCTGACGGTGGCCTGGTCCGACACCCTGTGCAAGCGCGCGCTGGACGCTGGCCGCATGGCCACCAGCGACGTGGCGGACTGCTGGGGCGACTCCGACGCGGCGCGCCAGCTGGGCATCCAGACCTATGTGAGCGCGCCGGTGCGCGACGACGGCGGCGAGCTGATGGGCACGCTGTGCGCGGCCAGTGCGCAGCGCCGGCCGATCGCGCCGGAGGCGGAGTCGCTGCTGCGGCTGTTCTCCTCGCTCGTGGGGCAATTCCTGCAGCGCGAGCGGCTGGTGGCGGACCTGCGCGCCGCCAACGAGCAGCTGGCGACCTATGCGCTGACCGACGCGCTGACCGGCCTGCCGAACCGCCGCGCGCTGTTCGACGAGCTGCAGCGTCAGCTGCAGCGGGCCGCGCGCGACGGCACCTGCGTGCTGCTGGGCTGCATCGACCTGGACGGCTTCAAGACCGTCAACGACCAGCTCGGCCACCACCGCGGCGACCTGTTCCTGCGCGAGATGGCCCAGCGCCTGTCGCTGGAGCTGCGCGGCTCGGACATGCTGGCGCGGGTCGGTGGCGACGAGTTCGTGGTGGTCGGGCCCGGCGTGGCGCTGGGCGGGGCCTCGTCCGCGCTGGCGCCGCTGCTCGATCGCGGCGAGCCAGCCCAGGCCGCGCGCACGCTGGAGCAGCGCGCGTCGCTCGCCAGCGTTGGTCGCTTCGACCTGGAAGGCCATGCGCTGCAGTACGCCGGCGCGAGCGTGGGCGTCGTCGCGCTGGACCCGACCGGGCTCAGCGTCGAACAGGCCCTGCACCTGGCCGACGAGCGCATGTACGACGTGAAGCGCGCCCGCCGCCGCAGCGTGATCGTGCCCGCGGTCATCGCGCAGGCGGCGGACTGATCCGCCGCTGCGACCTGGCCTCGTGATGGCTTGAGCTCGAGGCTCGCTCAGCGCGGCTTGGCGATCAGCAGCTTCTCGACGAGCAGGTCGACGTCCACCGGCTTGGCGAGATGGTCGTCGAAGCCGGCCGCGATCGCGGCATCGCGGTCCTGGAGCGTGGCCAGGCCGGTCAGCGCGACCGCATACAGCGGCGGGCCGCCGGCCGCGTCGCGGTCGCGCTCATGCGCCCGCAGCCGACGGATCAGCGAATAACCGTCCGCCCCCGGCATGGCCACGTCGCTGACCAGCGCATGGGGCGCGGCGTCCGGCGCCGCGGCCGTGACCGCGGCCCAGGCCTGGTCGACCGAGCCGGCCGCGCAGACCTGTGCGCCGGCCAACTCGAGCAGATGCCGCAGCGCGTCCAGCGCATGCGGGTCGTCGTCGACCAGCAGCACGCGCAGGCCGTGCAGGTCGGCGGTGACGCCTTCGCGCGGCGGCGCGTCGGGCGTGTCCGAGACCAGTTCCGCCGCCGGGAAACGCACCGTCAGCCGCGTGCCGCGGCCTTCGCCCTCGCTGTGCGCGGTCACCGTGCCGCCGTGCGCCAGCACCAGGTGGCGCACGATGGACAGCCCCAGGCCCAGCCCGCCGTACTCCCGGGTGCGGGTGATGTCGGCCTGGGTGAAGCGGTCGAACAGCCGCGGCAGCAGCTCGACGGCGACGCCGATGCCGGTGTCCACGACCGCCAGCTCGACCGTGGGACCGATGCGGCTGAGCGTCACGCCGATGCGGCCGCCGCGCGGCGTGAACTTCAGCGCGTTGCCGACCAGGTTGGAGACGATCTGCTGCATCCGGCGCTGGTCGCCCTGGATGCGGTGCGGCTGCTGCAGGCCGGTCCCGCTCAGCGTCAGGCCGCGCGCCTCGGCGGTGGGCTGCAGGCCGTCGACGACCGCGCGCACGCAGGCCGACAGGTCCAGCGGCCGCATCTCCAGCGTCAGGTGGCCCGAGGCGATGCGGGACACGTCCAGCAGGTCGTCGATCAATTGCGCCTGCGCCTGGCAGTGCTTGAGGATGGTGCTGATCGCGCGGGTGGCGGTCGCCTCGGCGAGCACGCCGCGCTCCTGCGACTGCTTCAGCACCGAGGCCCAGCCGGCGATCACGTTGAGCGGCGCCCGCAGCTCGTGCGACACCATGCCCAGGAAGTCGTCCTTGGCGGTGTTGGCGCGCTCCGCGTCGTCGCGGGCATGCTGGGCCGAGCCCAGCGCGCACTTGAGCTCGTGGATGTCCTGGAAGGCGATCACCGCGCCGTCGATGCGCTCATCCGCGGTGCGGTAGGCCCGCACGTTGATCAGCCACCAGCGGCCCTCGTTGTCCTGATGCTCGTGCTCCACCGGCGCCAGGCCCTGCACGGCGGCCTGCACCAGCTGCTCCAGCTGGCCGACCGCGAAGCGCGAGGTCACCAGCGCGACCGGCTGGCCGATCGCCTGGCCGATGGCGGCCGGCTCGAAGCCGAAGAGCTGCGCCACCTGCGGCGACGCGTGGCGCAGGCGCAGCTGGCGGTCCAGCAGCACCACCGGCAGCGGGATGCCCTCGACCAGGTTGCTGAGGTCGTCGTTGACCTGGTCCAGCTCGTCGTTGCGCGACTTGAGCTCCTCGTTCAGCGAGATCAGCTCCTGGTTGGCCGACTCGAGTTCCTGCTTCGCGCTCTGCAATTCCTCGTTGGCGCTCTGCAGCTCCTCGTTGGTGCTGAGCATCTCCTCGTTGGCGGTGCGCAGCTCCTCGTTGGCCGACTCGAACTCGATGACCAGCGTGCGCAGCTGGGCCTGCGTGGCCTCCAGTTCATCGGACAGCGTCGTGACGGTGCGCTCGAGTTCGTCGACGCGCGCCCGCGCGCCGCTCGGCGAGAACGGCGGCGCCGACAGCGCCGAGGCCACGCCGGCGACCGGCTCGTCCGGCTCGGGCGCCAGCGTGACGAGGAAATGCTGCAGCGCCTCGCCCGTCTCCAGCGGCAGCACCTCCAGCGCATAACGACGGTCGCGGAATGCCACCCGCTCGCGCCGCACCGGTTGCGCGGTGCGCTTGGCCTCGATCAGCGCGGTGCGCACCGGGACGTTGAGCTCGGCGTCGAGCAGCCGGGGCAGCGCCAGCGTCGCTTCGCCACTGGCCGGCGCGATGAAGGCGGCCACGTCGCCGCGGAATTGCACGACGTCGCCGCTCTCGTTCACGACGAAGCCGGGCGGCGCGTAGCGCGCCAGCGCCACGCGGTCGGCCGCCCCGCTGACCAGGTCCGGCGGCGGCGCCTGCGGCACGCGCGGCGCATCGCTGTCGCTGACCCAGGGGCGCAGCGCGTCGATCGGGAACAGCGGCCGCTGGCGGCGCGAGTTCGGCAGCTTGCGGTACAGGTGCGGCGCGCCGGCATGCTCGAAGCCATCGGCGACCGAGGCCGCCTCGGCCCGGCCCAGCAGCATGAAGCCGTCGTTGCGGCAGGCGTAGTGCAGCACCTCGAAGACATGCTGCTGCGCTTCCTTGCGCAGGTAGATCAGCATGTTGCGGCAGCTGATCAGGCCCATGCCGGAGAAGGGCGCATGCGCCAGCAGGTTGTGCCGCGCGAAGACGCACATCTCGCGCAGGTCCTTGGCCACGAGGTAGCCGCCGGCGCTGGGCAGGAAGGCGGCGTCGCGGAAGGCCTGCGGCACGTTCTCCAGCGCCGCCGCGCCGTAGCGGCCGGCGCGCGCCGTCTCGATCGAGGCCTCGTTGATGTCGGTGCCGAAGATCTGCACGCGGCGCGCGATGCCCTCGGCGTTCATCGCCTCCTTGAGCAGCATGGCGATGGTGTACACCTCCTCGCCGGTCGAGCAGGCGGGCACCCAGATGCGGATCGGGTCATGCCGCAGCGCCAGCAGCTTGGGCAGCACGACCTGGCGCAGCACGTTGACGAACTCGGCATCGCGGAAGAAGGCCGTCACGCCGATCAGCACGTCGTCGCGCAGCGCGGCGGCCTCGTAGGGGTCGCTGCGCAGCAGCTGCAGGTAGGCGGCGACGTCGCGGTCCTTCTGCAGCAGCACGCGGCGCAGGAAGCGCCGGCGCAGGTTGACGTCCTTCACGTAGCCCAGGTTGACGCCGGCCTTCTGCTGCACGATCGACAGCGCCGTCTCCAGCGCATCGGCGTCCTGCGTGCCGGAGGCGGAGCCGGGGAGCCCGCCTTCCTGGTGCGGCTGCCCGAAGCGCCGCACCAGCGCGCCGGCGATGTCCGCCGGCGGCAGCACCTCGTCGACGAGGCCGGTGTTGATCGCCGCGACCGGCATGCCGTCATGGGCCGCGGTGCCCGGCGCCTGCGCGATCGCGAAGCCGCCGGAGGCCTTCAGGTCGACGATGCCGGCCGCGCCGTCCTGGCCCGTGCCGGACAGGATGACCACCGCGCCGTCCTGGTCCGGGTCCTGCGCCAGCGTGGCGAGGAAGCCGTCGATCGGCAGGTGCAGCCCCGGCTGCCGGCGGGTGAGGCGGAAGTGGCCGTCCAGCGCGATCACGCCGGCGTTCTCGGGCAGCACGTAGACGCGGCCGTGCTCGACCTTGGCCAGGTGCTCGAGCCGCTCCACCGGCAGGGTGGTGCGCTCCTGCAGGACCTCGGCGAGATGGGATTCCTCGTTGGGATCGAGGTGCGTGATGACCAGCACCGCGAAGCCCGGTTCGTGCGGTAGCGCACCGAGGATGGCGCCGAGCGCGTCGATGCTGCCTGCCGAGCCGCCCAGCACCACCACCCGCAAGGGACGCCGCTCCTCTGTATCCACCCGAGACCCCGTTGTCTTGAAAGGTGCGGCGGAGTCTACCCCTCGCGCCCCGCGCCCGTGGGCGCTCAGCGCAGATAGGACTTCAGCAGCGCCGCGACCGCGTCGGTCTCGGCCGCGCGCCGCTCGGCGCTCAGGCCCGGTGCGCCGAGGTGCTCGCGCACATGGCCTTCCAGCACCTCGGCCATCAGCCCGTTGACCGCGCCGCGGATGGCGGCGATCTGCTGCAGCACGGCCATGCAGTCCGCGTCCTGGTCGACGGCGCGCTCCAGCGCCGCCGCCTGCCCCTGGATGCGGCGGATGCGGGTGAGCAGCTTCTTCCGGCCGGTGGTCGTGTGTGCCATGGCGCGGCATTCTAGCGACGCCGCGCAGCCGGCTCCTATACTGGGGGGGGAGTATGACAACGCCGGCCGGGACCGGCTTTTCCCCATGCCTTCCACGACCTCCATCGCCGCCTGGCAGCACACGCATGTCTTTGACGAGGGCAACCCGCTCGCTGCCCGCAACACGCGCTGGGCCGTGCTGCTCACCGTCGCGATGATGGTCGCGGAGATCGCCGGCGGCTACGTCTTCAACTCGATGGCGCTGCTGGCCGACGGCTGGCACATGAGCTCGCACGCCGTGGCGCTGGGCGTCTCGGTGCTGGCCTATGGCGCGGCGCGGCGCTGGGCGAAGGACGGCCGCTTCGCGTTCGGGACCTGGAAGATCGAGGTGCTGGGCGGCTACAGCAGCGCGCTGCTGCTGATCGGCGTCGCGGGGCTGATGCTGTGGCAGTCGGTCGAGCGGCTGCTCGCGCCGACGCCGATCCATTACGACGAGGCCATCGCGGTGGCGGCGCTCGGGCTGATCGTGAACCTCGCCTGCGCCTGGCTGCTGCGCGGCGAGCACCATCATCACGGCCACGGCCACGGCCACGGCCACGGCCACGGCCACGGGCATGAGCATGGAGAGACCCACGAGCACGCGCACGCGGCGCCCCACGGTCATGACGACCTGAACCTCCGCGCCGCCTATCTGCATGTGCTGGCCGACGCGGCGACCTCGGTGCTGGCCATCGTGGCCCTGCTGGGCGGGCGGTTCTGGGGGGCCGATTGGCTGGATCCGGCGATGGGCATCGCCGGCGCGGCGCTGGTGGCGGTCTGGGCGCGCGGGCTGCTGCGCGACACCGGCCGCGTGCTGCTGGACGCCGAGATGGACGCGCCGGTCGTCGACGAGGTCCGCGAGGTCATCGCCGCCGCCCCATGGCCGGCGGCGATCGCCGACCTGCATGTGTGGCGCGTGGGCCGGGCCCAGTACGCCTGCATCGTGTCGCTGGTCACCGACCATCCCGAGGCACGGCCCGATGAGGTCCGCCGGTTGCTGTCGGTGCATGAGGAACTTGTTCACGTGACCGTCGAGATCAACCGGCCCGCGGGCGCGACTGTCTGATCCGCGCCGCGGCGCCGGGTCGACCGGCACCGGCACGCCGCCACAATCGCGGCCCATGAAAATCAACTACCTCCTCGCCGCCATCCTGGTCAGCAGCCTGATCGGTGCCTTCGTGGCCAATCGCTCGGTGAAGACCGCCTGCGCCGTCGTGTCCGGCGGCATCGCGCTGTATGCGCTGCTGCGACAGGTGATCTGAGCCACCGGGATGTTCAGATCGATCACCTCGAAATGATCGATCTGATCCTGCGCCGGCCTGTCGTCGCGCGTGTCGCCTCCCCCGTGACCGCTCGACCGCCCCCCCACCGCCTTTCGTCCTGCTCCCGCTCGCATCCCTCCATGTCCACCCTATGGTGGGATGGCACTTGCGCCGGCCCCCGCCGATAGTGGGGGTTCGACAGGAGAGGACCATGCGACAACGATTCGCGCCCCCGACCGGCGACGCCGGTCACCCCCTCGGTTCGGTCATGCAGCACATCCTGCGCCAGACCGAACTGCTGCTGCAGCGGCCAGGGATCGAGCGCCGCGATGCCGGCCATCACCAGCGTCGGGTCGGTGGCGAAGAGCCCGCGCCAGTCGCCGTCCTCCTGGTCGTCGAGGTCGATGAAGCGCAGCTGCTCCGCGAGCCGCGCCATCATGTCCACGCGCTGCTCGAAGCTCAGGTCGTCCGGCCGGAAGTAGCCGGGCTCCAGGGCCATCGGGAAGCGCTCGCGCTGTTCGGTGCCGGTCGTCATGCGGGTTCGCTCCCCAGCACCTCGCCCTCGC
>NZ_VOSR01000382.1:0-3967 GCF_007997345.1 Mitsuaria sp. TWR114 | reverse complement strand
CATCGCGCAGGCGCTGGCCGCCGTGCGCGAGGGCCGCCGCGTCTCGCTGACACTGGGCGGCGAGCGCCTGGCCCGCACCTGGACGCGCAAGGACGCGGGCAGCTGGCAGCGGCTCAAGGAGCGCTTCGCCCCGCCCCGGCTCAGCGTCGCCACCGCGCTGGAGAACCTGTGAGCAGCCCCCGCCTCCTGATCCGCGACGTCCCGCCGGACTCCGCCCATGCGCTGCAGCAGGCCGGCTTCTCGCCGCTGCTGTCGCGACTCTTCGCCGCGCGCGGCGTGTTGTCGCACGACGAGCTCGACCCGGACCTGAAACACCTGCTGCCGCCCGAAGGCCCTCAGGGCCTGCTGGGCATCGACAAGGCCGCCACGCTGCTGGCCGACGCGATCACGGCGGGCGAGCGCGTGTGCATCGTGGCCGATTACGACTGCGACGGCGCCACGGCCTGCGCGGTGATGCTGCGCGGGCTGGCGCTGCTGGGCGCACGACCGGGCACCCTCGGCTACGTGGTGCCCGACCGCGCGGTCCACGGCTACGGCCTGACGCCGACCATCGTGGAGCTCGCGCTCAAGCAGGAACCCCAGCTGCTGGTGACCGTCGACAACGGCATCGCGAGCCACGCCGGCGTCGCCTTCGCGCGCGCGCTCGGCCTGAAGGTGCTGGTCACCGACCATCACCTGCCCGCGGTCGGCCCCGACGGCGCGCCCACCATCCCCGACGCCGACGCGCTCGTGAACCCCAACCAGCCGGGCTGCCCCTTCCCGAGCAAGAGCCTCGCGGGCGTGGGCGTCGCGTTCTACGTGCTGACCGTGCTGCGCGGCGAATTGCGCCGGCGCGGCGCCTTCGGCGACGGCCCGCCGCCGCGGCTGGACGGCCTGCTGGACCTCGTCGCGCTCGGGACCGTGGCCGACGTGGTGCGGCTCGACGCCAACAACCGGCGGCTGGTCGCGCAGGGCCTGCGCCGCATGCGCGCGGGCCGCATGCAACCCGGCGTGCAGGCGCTGTTCACCGCGGCCGGTCGAGACGCGACGCGGGCCAACAGCTTCGACCTGGGCTTCGCGCTCGGACCCCGCATCAATGCGGCGGGCCGGCTCGAGGACATGACGCTGGGCATCACCTGCCTGACGACCGACGACACCGGCCAGGCGCTGGAGCTCGGCCGCGAGCTGGACCGCATCAACCGCGAGCGCCGCGAGATCGAGGCCGGCATGCAGGAGCAGGCGCTCGCGCTGCTGGAACGGTTGATGACCGACCCGCGCCTGAACGGCGCGCCGCCGCCGGCGCTCGCGCTCTTCGACGCGGACTTCCATGAAGGCGTCGTCGGCATCGTCGCCTCGCGGATCAAGGACCGGCTGCACCGGCCGGTGTTCGTCTTCGCCGAGGGCGCCGACGGACAGCTCAAGGGCTCGGGACGATCGATCCCCGGCTTCCACCTGCGCGACGCGCTGGACCTGGTGTCCAAGCGCCATCCGGAGCTGCTGCGCAAGTTCGGCGGCCACGCGATGGCGGCCGGCTGCACGCTCGCGCCGGGCGGTGTCGAGGCTTTCGCCGCCGCCTTCGAGGCGGTCGCGCGCGAGTGGCTGGACGAGTCCGCATTGACCCGCACGCTGCGCACCGACGGCCCCTTGCCACCGGAGGCGTTCTGCGCCGAGACGGTGCAGGAGCTCGAGGCGCAGGTCTGGGGCCAAGCCTTCGAGGCACCGCTGTTCTGCGACCGCGTGCAGGTGGTGCACCAACGCCTGGTCGGCGAGCGCCACTTGAAGCTGCGGCTGCGCCAGGGCGCGATGCTGCGCGACGCGATCTGGTTCGGCCGGACCGAGCAGCTGCCCGAGCAGGTCACCCTCGCCTACCGGCTCAGCCTCGACGAATACCAGGGGCAGCAGCGCGTGCAGATGGTGGTGGAGGCGATGGCGGACTGAGCGGAGAAGGGCGACGGAGAAGGGCTAGGCCCCGAGCTCCCGCCGCACCCAGTCGACGATCGCCGCGGCCGGCATGGCGCCGGCCTGCCGCGCGATCTCCTGCCCATCGAGGAACAGCAGCAGCGTCGGAATGCTGCGGATGCCGTAGCGCGCGCTCTGCTGCGGCGCGGCCTCGGTGTCGAGCTTGACGAAGCGCAGCTCCGGCAGCATCGCCGCAGCCTGCTCGAACTGCGGCGCCATCATCTTGCAGGGCCCGCACCAGTCGGCCCAGCAGTCGACGACGACCGGCAACTCGGTGCCCGCGATGAACCGGTCGAAGACCTCCGGCGTGAGGTCCGCCGGCCTGGGCAGCATCAGCGGCGTGCCGCAGCGGCCGCAGTCGGGCGACTCGGCCAGCCGCTCGCGCGGCACGCGATTCTTCGCCGCGCACGACGGGCAGACGATGTGCAGGTGGGTCGCGGCGGCAGGCGTGTCGGTGTCCATGGCGGTCTCGGGTGAAGCGCCGGCGGGGCGCGGTAAGGCGGTGAAGAGGCCCCGGCGCCTCTTCCAGGGGGCAAATCATGTGCCCTCGCGCGCGGGCGCGCCTCCGCCGGACGGGGCGGTCCAAGGTACGGCGTTTGCCGCCTCCCGTTCAACGCGAACTCTGTTGAAGGAATCGAGATGCCTGCATACAAGGACGACGGCAAGCTGTGGGTGCTGGTGGCGGACGAGGGCGTGGCCCGCCTGCTCAAGCTGCCCGAGGAAGGCGGCGACCTCGAAGACGTCACCACGCTCACCGATGCCGCTGCGCACGCGGACAAGGCCGACCTGCGCCGCGACGCCGAGGGCCGGCGCGGCAACAACGTGACCTCCTCGGCCGGCGTGGACGAGCTGCACCAGGAAGCCATCGGCTTCGCCACCCGCGTGGCGCGGACGCTGGACGACGGCTTCAACAACGGCGAGGTGACGCAGCTGCGCATCGTCGCCGCACCGCGATTCCTCGGCCTGCTGCGCAAGGCGCTCAGCCCCCAGGTCGCCAAGCTGGTGATCGACGAGACCAACGTCGACGTCGTCCACGAGAGCCTGGGCGAGCTGACCACCCGGCTCTTCCCCGAGCGCGACTTCAGCAAGCAACGGCCTTGAGCGATCAGGAATCGGGTGCTGGACAGGCCGCGATCGCGGCGGATTTCACGCGCAGGTCATGCTGTAACTGTTTGTCAAAGCGATGACATAGAGGCCGCCCAGAATGGGGACACCGCGCGACGCCCCGCTCGCCGCGGTCCTCCCCATGCCCACCACCCACCTGCAGCCGCCCGACCCGTTGAGCATCGCCCTGTCCGCCGTGATCCGCGACGGCGCGCTGGACATCCATTTCCAACCGCTCGTCGAAGTGGAGCGGGCCCAGATCCTCGGCTACGAGGCCCTGACGCGCGGGCCGGCGGACACGCCGCTGCATTCGCCGCTGGTGCTGTTCGAGGCTGCCGCCCGGCTCGGCCGGCTGGTGGAGCTGGAACGGCTGGTGGTGCGCCGCGCGCTGCGCCGCTTCAAGGAACTCAAGCTGCCCGGCCAGCTCTTCCTCAACCTGACCGCCGACACGCTGCTGGCCACCAGCGACCGCGGCGCGCTGATCGCCCGCGAGTTCGCGCAGCTCGACCTGCCGGCGTCGCGCGTGGTCATCGAGCTGACCGAGACCCGCCCCATCCTCGAGCCCGAACGGCTGCAGGACAGCATGCGCAGCCTGCGCGAGCTGGGATTCGTCGTCGCACTGGACGACCTGGGCGAGGGCTTCGCCAGCCTGAAGCGCTGGATGGACATCCGTCCCGACTTCGTCAAGATCGACCGCCACTTCATCGACGGCATCGCGCAGGAGCCGCTCAAGCAGCAGTTCGTCCGCTCGATCCTGGAGATGGCGGCCAGCTCCGGCTGCACCGTCGTGGCCGAAGGCCTGGAGCAGCTCAGCGACCTGACCGTGCTGCGCCGCCTGGGCGTGCCGGTCTGCCAGGGCTACCTGCTCGCACGCCCGAGCGCCGCGTCACGGGCCGCGCTGCGGGCCGAGGTCGACGCGCTGGCC
>NZ_VOSR01000381.1:0-13234 GCF_007997345.1 Mitsuaria sp. TWR114 | reverse complement strand
GCGCCCGCGCCGACCTCGAGGCCGCCGAGGCCACGCTGAACACCGCGCGCGCCGATGTCGAGTCGCAGCGCGCGATGGTGGCGCAGGCGCGGATCAACGTCGACACCGCGCAGCTGAACCTCGGCTACGCCCGCGTGCTGGCGCCGATGGACGGCACCGTCGTCGCGATCGTGACGGAACAGGGCCAGACGGTGAACGCGGCGCAGACGGCGCCCACGATCATCAAGCTCGCGCGCTGGACACGATGACGATCAAGGCCCGCATCTCCGAAGCCGACGTGCCGCGCGTGAAGCCCGGCATGCCGGTCCACTTCTCGCTGCTGGGCGAGCCGGATCGCCGCATCCAGGCGACGCTGCGCGCGGTCGAGCCCGGCGACACCACGCTGGCGGACAGCTCGGCGACCACCTCCACTTCCAGTTCCACGTCGGGCACGACCAACGCGATCTACTACAACGGCATCTTCGACGTGCCCAATCCGGACGGCACGCTGCGCATCAACATGACCGCGCAGGCGACCATCGTGCTGGCGCAGGCGAAGGCGGCGCTGACGATCCCGGTGGCGGCGCTCGGCGCGCGCGAGGGCAGCAGCGGCGATCGCCACAAGGTCCGCGTGCTCGGCGCCGACGGCCGCATCGAGGATCGCGTCGTCCGCGTGGGCCTGAACAACCGGGTGCGCGCGCAGGTGCTGGACGGCCTGAAGGAAGGCGAGCGCGTCGTGACCGCCGAGGCGGCGCCGCCCGGCGCGGCGAGCGACGGTCGTCGTCCGCCGCCGCGGATGTGAGCATGGCTGCCCTGCTCGAACTGCGCGGCCTGGTCCGCGAATACCCAGCCGGCGAAGGCACCGTCGCCGTCCTGCGCGATGTCGACCTGACGATCGAGGCCGGCGAGATGGTGGCCATCATCGGTCCGTCGGGCTCCGGCAAATCGACGCTGATGAACATCCTCGGCTGCCTGGACCGGCCCACGCGCGGCAGCTACCGCGTCGCGGGCCAGGAGACCGGCGCGATGGGACCGGACGAGCTCGCCCGCCTGCGGCGCGAGCACTTCGGCTTCATCTTCCAGCGCTACCAGCTGCTGGGCGACCTGGACGCGGTCGGCAACGTCGAGATCCCGTCGATCTACGCCGGCGCGGGCACCGCGCATCGGCATGCGCGCGCCCGGTCGTTGCTGGCGCGGCTGGGCCTGGCGGAGCGCCTGCATCACCGGCCCGGCCAGCTGTCCGGCGGCCAGCAGCAGCGGGTGTCGATCGCGCGGGCGCTGATGAACGGCGGCGACGTGATCCTGGCCGACGAACCCACCGGCGCGCTCGACCAGGCCAGCGGGCGCGAGGTCATGACCATCCTCGAGGAACTGCATGCCGACGGCCACACGGTCATCCTGGTGACGCACGACGCGCAGGTGGCGGCGCATGCGCAGCGGGTGATCGAGATCAGCGACGGTGTCATCGTCGCCGACCGGCGCCGGCCGGACGCGGCGCCGCCGGCGGTGCTGGCCAAGCCCGATCCGGCGCCGCCCGGCGCGGCCTGGGCGGCGGTGCTGGGGCGCGTGGCGGAGGCCACCGGCATGGCGCTCAAGGCGATGCTGGCGCACCGCCTGCGCACGCTGCTGACGATGCTGGGCATCATCATCGGCATCGCTTCGGTGGTGTCGGTCGTCGGGCTGGGGCAGGGCACACGCGAGAAAGTGCTGGCCGACATCAGCGCGATGGGCACCAACACCATCGACGTCATGCCGGGCGAGGGTTTCGGCGACCGGCGGGCTGGCGCCATCCGGACGCTGCGGGCCGGCGACGCCGACGCGCTGGCGCAGCTCGACTACGTGGACAGCGTGACGCCGTCGGTCGCCGTGGCCGCGGGGCTGCGCTACCGCAGCGTCGACGTGAGCGCGAGCGTCACCGGCGTCGGCGAGCAGTTCTTCCGCGTGCGCGGCTACACGATGGCGCAGGGCCGGGCCTTCGACGCGGCGGCGGTGCGCGCCCGGGCGCAGGACGCGGTGATCGACGAGAACGCGCGCAAGACGCTGTTCCCGAATGGCGAGCCGGCGCTGGGCGAGGTCATCCTGCTGGGCAACGTGCCGGTGCGCATCGTCGGCGTGACGGCGAAGAAGGCCAGCGCCTTCGGCAACGACGACGCGATCAACGTCTGGGTGCCCTACACGACGGCGATGAGCCGCATGACCGGCCAGGACTACCTGCGCAGCATCACCGTGCGGGTCAGCGACGCGGTGCCCAACGCGGCGGCGGAGCAGGGCATCCGCACCCTGCTGGCGCAGCGCCATGGCGCGACCGACTTCTTCCTGTTCAACACCGACAGCATCCGGCAGACGGTGGAACAGACGACGGCGACGATCACGCTGCTGATCTCGTCGATCGCGCTGATCTCGCTGCTGGTCGGCGGCATCGGGGTGATGAACATCATGCTGGTGTCGGTGACCGAGCGCACCGGCGAGATCGGCGTGCGCATGGCCGTCGGCGCTCGCCAGAGCGACATCCTGCGCCAGTTCCTGATCGAGGCCGTGCTGGTCTGCCTGATCGGCGGCGGGCTGGGCGTGTCGCTGGCGGTCGGCGCCAGCCTGCTGTTCAACCACTTCGCCGCGGGGATGGGGTTCCGGATGATCGTCTCGATGACGGCGATCGCCGGCGCCTTCGCGGTGTCCTCGCTGATCGGGGTGATCTTCGGTTTCCTGCCCGCGCGCAGCGCGCGCGCCTGGATCCGGTGGAGGCGCTGGCGCGACCCTGAGAGGGGTTCCCCGGGCTGTCGCGCGACAGCCCCTTCTGCTGACAGGACTTGACGCGCGGCCCCTCGAGGGCCGCGTATCGTTTCCGCTCACAGCAACGGGAGACGACATGAGCAGCGAACGGATCGAGCGGCCGCTGGCCGGCCGCGTGGCCGTGGTGACCGGCGGCAGCCGGGGTGCGGGCCGGGGCATCGCGCTGGAACTTGGCGCCGCCGGCGCGACGGTCTACGTCACCGGCCGCAGCACCCGCGCGGAACCGGCGACGCAATACGGCCGCATCCAGGCGCTGTCGGGCCTGGACCGCATTCCCGGCACCATCGACGACACCGCCGACGAGGTCACCGCGCTGGGCGGTCGCGGCATCGCCGCCCGCTGCGACCACACCGACGAGGCGCAGGTGCGCGCGCTGTTCGAGCGGGTGCAGGCGGAGCAGGGCCGGCTGGACCTGCTGGTCAACAACGCCTGGGGCGGCCACGAGGTCTTCAGCGGCGTCTTCGACGCGCCGTTCTGGGAGCGCTCGATGGACGAGTGGGACGCGATGCTGGACCGCGGCGCGCGCAACCACCTGCTGGCCAGCCGCGCCGCGGCGCCGCTGATGATCGCGCGCGGCAGCGGCCTGATCGTCACCACCACCTTCTGGGACCGGGACCGCTTCCTCAAGGGCAACCTGGTCTACGACCTGGCCAAGGCGACGATGACGCGGATGGCGGGCGCGATGGCGCAGGACCTGAAGCCGCATGGCGTGGCCTCGGTGGCGGTGTCGCCGGGCTGGATGCGGACCGAGTTCGTGCTCGCCGGCCATCACACCGACGAAGCGCACTGGCGCGAGCGCCCCGAGCTCGCGGGCACCGAGTCGCCGCGGTATGTCGGCCGCGCGGTCGTCGCGCTGGCGGCGGACCCGGCGGTGATGGCGCGCAGCGAGCGCACCGACAAGCAGAGGTCGCCGATCAGCACGCCCAGCCCCAGGGCCACGATCTCGCCCATGGCGACGAGGCCCACGCCTTCCAGCGTCACCTGGCCCGCCTCCAGCAGCGCGCCCAGCAGCAGCGGTTGCAGGCCCAGCATCAGCAGGGCGACGGAGCCGACGAGAATCGCCAGCACCTGCGCGCCGCGGGCGCTGGGAGACGTCGGGCCGGGAGGCAGCGTGTGTGTCATTTCGGCGCAAGCGGAGCGGTGGATGATGGCTGGCGATCTTATAGTCATGGCTATCGTTCTGGGGTGCCTCGCGCCCTGGAACAATCCCGCAGCCTTCCTGCCGTTGCCTCGCCATTTCGATTCCCATGCCCACTGCCCGCCGCAAGACCGCCGCTCCTCCGCCCACGCCCACGCCCGCCGCGCCAGCGCTCGCGGCCAAGAAGCTGCCGGCGCAGCAGCGCGCCGCCGAGACCTACGAGCGGGTGCTCGAGGCCGCGGCGCAGACCCTGATCGAGGTGGGCGTGGAGCGGCTCTCCACCAACCTGGTGTGCGAGCGCGCCGGGGTGTCGCCGCCGGCGCTGTACCGCTACTTCCCCAACAAGTACGCGCTGCTGCATGAGCTGGGGCAGCGCCTGATGCAGCGCCAGAACGAATGCGTCGCGAAGTGGATGTCCGTCGAGGTGATCCAGGGCGGCGTGCCGGCGCTGGAGCAGGCGCTGGCGGGCCTGCTGCTCGACACCTACGAGGCGACGCGGGCGACCGCCGGCGGCGTGTGGATCATGCGTGCGATGCGGGCGGTGCCGGCGCTGCAGGAGGTGCGGCTGGCCTCGCACGCGGCGGTGACCGAGGCGCAGACGCAGCTGCTGATGCAGGCGCTGCCGGGCGCTCGGCGCGCGGAGCTCAAGCTGGCGAGCCGCATCGTCGTGGAGCTGATCTACGCGACGGTGGAGATGCTCTTCGACGAGAGCCTCAAGCCCAAGGAGGTCGCGCGCATCACCGCCGGGATGCTGGCCAGCCACCTGGCGAAGGTGAAGGCCTGAGCGCGCCGCGCCGCGGCCGCCGGCCGAGCGCGGTCCTCAGCGGTAGGCGTAGAACAGCGCCGCGAAGAAGTGGCAGACGCTGCCGCCGAGCACGAACAGGTGCCAGACGAAATGCGCGTAGCGCAGCTTGTTGTCGAGCAGGAAGACCGCCGCGCCCAGCGTGTAGCTCAGCCCGCCGGCCACCAGCAGCGCCAGGCCCGGGCCGGGCGTGCGCTCCACGAGGGGGCCGATGGCGAAGACCACCACCCAGCCCATGGCCAGGTACAGGGCGGTGGACACCAGCGGGTGGCGCAGCCGGTTCAGCAGCTTGATCGTCACGCCGAAGGCCGCGGCGGCCCAGACGGCGACCAGCAGCGTGACGCCGGGGCCCGTCTGCAGCACGCCGAGGGTGAAGGGCGTGTAGCTGCCGGCGATGAACACGTAGATCGCCGCGTGGTCCAGGCGCATCAGCCAGGCCTTGACCCGGCCGTTGGCCAGGGAGGCCGGCAGCGCGTGGTACAGCGTGGAGATGCCGTACAGCAGGATGCCGGTGGAGGCGAAGATCGCGGCGGCCACCACGTCCGCGACCTCGCCGTGCCCCATCGCGCGTGTGACGAGGATGGGCAGGGCGGCCACGGCCAGCAGGGCGCCCAGGCCGTGGCTGATGGCATTGGCGATCTCTTCGCCGCGGGTCTGGGGACGGTCGGCGGGGACGGTGCGAGCGGTCATGGCAAGGCGGGCGTGATCGGGTGAGCGGCGATCGGGCGATTGTCCACGCGCGGGACCGGGCGGCGATACTCCACCGCCTCGGCCGTCCGCTGCGCGGCGCCGCGCTTCGCGATCTGGCCAGAGGGACAGCCCATGACGACCGTGATCTCCATGCACAGCGCCTTCGAGCGGATGCCCCGGCACCGCCACGATCACGGCTATGTCGCGCTCGTGCTGGCGGGCGGATACGTGGAAGCCGGCGACCGGGGCCGGCTCCGCGTCGAGGCCGGCCAGGCCGTGCTCCACGGGGCGCATGAATCGCATCGCAACGAGTTCTCCGGTCGCGGGGCGCGGGTGTTGAACCTGCCGATCGCGGAAATGGGCTGGCCCGCGGTGGCCTCGAGCGATGCCCGAGGCGACGCGCTGGGCCATGTCGACGACGTTGACGCGATCGCCCGCCTCGCCGAGCGGGATCCGGTCCAGGCCGCCGATCTGCTGCGGCGCAGCTTTCGTCCCGTGAAGTCCAGGCTCCAGGACTGGCCCGACCTGCTGGCCGAGGCGCTGACGGACGATCCGGCGCTCGGCATCGCCGACTGGGCCGATGCGATGGGCCTCGCGCCGCAGTCGATCAGCCGAGGCTTCCGTCTCGCCTACGGCATCAGCCCGAAGCGATACCGCCTGGAGCTGCGTGCGCTGCAGGCCTTGCGCCGGCTGCCCGGCTGGCGCGGATCGCTGGCGGCGCTTGCCGCCGAGACGGGCTTCGCGGACCAGGCCCATTTCACCCGCGCCATCGTCGCCCTGACGGGCCAGACGCCGAAGCGGCTCATGGGTTAAGTCCGTTCAAGAGCGGGCGAGGCGGGCCACCTAGCATCGCGGCATGAAACGCCGCACCTTGCTCTCCGCGCCCGCGATCGTGGGCCTCGCGTCCCTGCTGCCCGCCTTGCGCGCGCGAGCGCAGGCCAAGCCCAATCGCACCCGATGGCGGGTGCGCGGCTCCGAAGGCGCCGATGCGATCGCCTTCCTCGGTCCGCTGTCGGGCACGCAGCTCTACCTGGACTTCTATGCCGCCGATGCCGCCGCCTTCTCGCCGCGGTTGCCGGCGGTGGTCCGGGACGACGTGGCGCGGCTGTGGAACGAGGCGACGAAGGACGGCTTCGGCCTGCTCGGCCCCAACCTGCAGGTGCTGTTCTCGGCCGATGGCAACGACGCCACGCTCGACACCTTGCTGACCGCACTGCGGTCACGGCGGACGGCCATCCTCCCGAGCTATCGGGCGAGCAGCTACTGGAGCGACGCCGACTGGGCCTGGTTCGAGCGCGCGGCGCCGCGGATCGAGGCGATCCTGGTCGGCCTGCGGGATGCCGGCTTCGCGGCCTTCCGCAAGGAGCGGATCGGCGACCTGGAGCGCCGCATCGCCGAGGTCGGCCGCGCGCTGGCTGGCTTCGACGTGATCTCCTGGCAGGAGAAGCTGACCGGCCGGCGCTTCGATCCGGAGATCCAGATCGTGCTGCTGCAGTTCGCGAAGCCGCACGGCATCAAGGTGCAGG
The DNA here is from genome assembly GCF_007997345.1 of Mitsuaria sp. TWR114. Taxonomy (NCBI): domain Bacteria; kingdom Pseudomonadati; phylum Pseudomonadota; class Betaproteobacteria; order Burkholderiales; family Sphaerotilaceae; genus Roseateles; species Mitsuaria sp. TWR114. The sequence goes on along the minus strand of NZ_VOSR01000381.1, from coordinate 6,309 downwards.
GGCAGACCTTCCTGCAATCGGCGGACTACGACACGGCCACCACCGTCCGCATCGCCGCCCACGAGATGCTCCATCCGCCGGTGCCGATGGACGGCCCCGCCGCGACCGCCGCGCTGGCGGCCTTCGAGCGCGATCCGCTGCTCATGCGCATCGTGCGGGACCACGATCCGCGCTGGGGCTACACGACGCTGGAGGGCCTGGTGAACGAGGACCTGGTCCAGGCGCTGGACCAGTTGATCAGCGAGGCCCTGGGCGTCGCCCGCAATCCGGCCGACCGCTGGCGCAAGGCCGATGACGGCATGCACGTCATCGCCGCCGGGCTGTACGGCCTGCTGCGGCAGGACCGATGGGTGGAGCAGGGCGGGTCGATCGAGCGCTGGCTCGCCGAGCGTCCGCGACGGCCGGCTGACTCCGGCCGTGTTCCATCCCGTCGCGGCGCGGGTGCTGGAGCGGCCGGTCGATGCGCTGTGGCCCGTGCCGGCGGCCAAACCGTCTTCTTGATGAGATCTTGATACCCGGGCCCCGACCTTCTACACGCCCTTGACCCGCTGATTCCTAGAGTCCATCCATCCCATCCCGCCCTCAATCCAGAGGGCATGGGACCTCGAAAAAATGGATGCACTCTTTCTCGGATTGAGCGTGGTCCTGTTCCTTGTCGCTGTCGGGCTGGCGGTCGCCAGCGACCGGCTGGGGAGCAGGCCATGAACGCGCTCTACTGGCTGACCGGACTCCTCAGCGCCGGTCTGTTCGTCTACCTCCTGATCGCGCTCTGGCGCGCCGAGGAGTTCTGACATGACGAACCTCGCCTGGGCCAACCTGGCCCTCTACCTCGCCGTCACGCTGCTGCTGGCCTGGCCGCTCGCCCGCTGGATCACCGCGCTCGCGCAGGGCCGCGTGCCGCGCTGGATCGCCGCCATCGAGCGCCCGCTGTTCCGCCTGGCCGGCATCCGGCCCGAGGAAGGCATGGGCTGGAAGCAGTACGCCGTCGCGCTGCTGGTCTTCAACTTCATCGGCGTGCTCGCGGTCTATGCGCTGCAGCGCCTGCAAGGCGTGCTGCCGCTCAACCCGCAGGGCCTGGGCGCGGTGACGCCCGACTCGGCCTTCAACACCGCCATCAGCTTCGTCGCCAACACCAACTGGCAGGGCTACGGCGGCGAGTCGACGATGAGCACCCTCACCCAGATGCTGGCGCTGACGGTGCAGAACTTCCTGTCCGCCGCCACCGGCATCGCCGTGGTGTTCGCGCTCATCCGCGGCTTCGCCTCCCGGCTGTCCGGCCACGTCGGCAACTTCTGGGCCGACATCGTCCGCTGCACCCTCTGGCTGCTGCTGCCGCTGTCCTTCTTGCTCGCGGTCGTCTTCGTCCAGCAGGGCGTCATCCAGAACTTCGACGGCTACAAGACCGTGCAGACGATCGAGGCCCAGGACTACCAGACGCCCAAACTCGGCGCCGACGGCCAGCCGCTCAAGGACGCCCAGGGCCAGCCCGTCATGGAGCACCAGCGCACCGGCGAGCAGCAACTCGCCATGGGCCCGGTCGCGTCGCAGGAGGCGATCAAGATGCTGGGCACCAATGGCGGCGGCTTCTTCAATGCCAACTCCGCGCATCCCTACGAGAACCCGACGCCGCTGACCAACCTGCTGCAGATCGTGGCGATCTTCGTGATCCCCGCGGCGCTGTGCCTGAGCTTCGGCCAGCTGGTCGGCGATCGCCGGCAGGGCGTGGCGATCCTGGCCGCGATGAGCGCGCTGTTCATCGCCGGCGTGCTGGTCGCCACGCCCGCCGAGCAGGCCGGCAATCCGCTGGTGGCCACGCAGGGCGTCGATCTGCAGGCCTCCGAGCTGCAGGCCGGCGGCAACATGGAAGGCAAGGAGACCCGCTTCGGCATCTCGGCCAGCGCGCTCTTCGCGGTCGTCACCACCGCCGCCTCCTGCGGCGCGGTCAACGCGATGCACGACAGCTTCACCCCGATCGGTGGCGCCGTGCCGCTGGTGATGATGCAGCTGGGCGAGGTCGTCTTCGGCGGCGTGGGCACCGGCCTGTACGGCATGCTGATCTTCGCGATCCTCGCCGTCTTCATCGCCGGCCTGATGATCGGCCGCACGCCCGAGTACCTGGGCAAGAAGATCGAGCCCTTCGAGATGAAGATGAGCGCCGTCGCCATCCTCGTCACGCCCATCGTCGTGCTGGCGGGCACCGCGATCGCGGTGCTGTCGGGCGACGGCAAGGCCGGCATCGCCAACCCCGGCGCCCACGGCTTCAGCGAGATCCTCTACGCCTTCACCTCCGCGGCCAACAACAACGGCAGCGCCTTCGCCGGCCTGTCCGCCAACACGCCCTTCTACAACACGCTGCTGGGCATCGCGATGTGGCTGGGCCGCTTCCTGGTGATCGTGCCGGTGCTGGCCATCGCCGGCAGCCTGGCCGCCAAGAAGCGCATCCCCGTCGGCGAAGGCACGCTGCCCACGCACGGCCCGCTGTTCGTCGTCCTGCTCATCGGCACCGTCCTCCTGGTCGGCCTGCTGAACTACGTGCCCGCGCTCGCGCTCGGCCCCGTCGTCGAGCACCTGATGCTCTGGAAGTGAAGCTTCGGAGCCTGACATGACCCAACCCCTCAAGACAGTTCACACCTCGGTACCGACTTCGGTGCCGACCTCGACGCGCGCCGAGGTCCTTGGCGGCGCCACGCCCTCCGGTCCGGCACCGCACGATCCACCCCCGCCCCCGTCACGTTCCAGCGGGAGCGGCGGCCTGTGGGATCCCGGGCTGGTGAAGCCGGCCATCCGCGAGTCCTTCGCCAAGCTGGCGCCGTCGGTGCAACTGCGCAACCCAGTGATGTTCGTCGTCTACGCCGGCAGCCTCCTCACCACCGGCCTGTGGCTGGCGAGCTTCGCCCAGCCCGCGCTGGCGGGCGCCGAGGGCCCCGGCTTCATGCTCGCGATCGCGCTGTGGTTGTGGTTCACCGTGCTCTTCGCCAACTTCGCCGAGGCGCTGGCCGAGGGCCGCTCCAAGGCGCAGGCCGCCTCGCTGCGCGGACTCAAGGCCAAGACCTGGGCGAAGAAGCTCGAAACGCCGCGCCATGGTTCGTCCTGGCATCCGGTGGCCTCGGAGGAGCTGCGCAAGGGCCATGTCGTGCTGGTCGAGGCCGGCGACCTGGTGCCCCTGGACGGCGAGGTCATCGAGGGCGTCGCCTCCGTCGACGAGAGCGCCATCACCGGCGAGTCCGCGCCGGTGATCCGCGAGTCGGGGGGCGACTTCTCGGCCGTCACCGGCGGCACGCGCGTGCTGTCGGACTGGGTCGTCGTGCGCATCGCCGTCAATCCGGGCGAGGCCTTCCTCGACCGCATGATCGCGATGGTCGAGAGCGCCAAGCGCCAGAAGACGCCCAACGAGATCGCGCTCACCATCCTGCTGGTCGCGCTGACGCTGGTGTTCCTGGTCGTGACCGTGACGCTGCTGCCGTACTCGCTGTTCGCGGTCGAGGCGGCCGGCGCGGGCACCGTCGTGTCGATCACCGCGCTGGTGGCGCTGCTGGTGTGCCTGATCCCGACCACCATCGGCGGCCTGCTCTCGGCCATCGGTGTCGCGGGCATGAGCCGGCTGATGCAGGCCAACGTGATCGCCACCTCCGGCCGCGCGGTCGAGGCCGCCGGCGACGTCGACGTGCTGATGCTCGACAAGACCGGCACGATCACGCTGGGCAACCGCCAGGCCAGCGCCTTCCTGCCGGCGCCCGCGCTGCCGGAGCAGGCGCTGGCGGATGCGGCGCAGTTGGCCTCGCTGGCCGACGAGACGCCCGAGGGCCGCAGCATCGTCGTGCTGGCCAAGCAGCGCTTCAACCTGCGCGAGCGCGAGCTGGCCGCGCTGCAGGCGCACTTCGTGCCGTTCACCGCGCAGACCCGCATGAGCGGCGTCGACTTCGGCGATCCCGAGCATCCGAAGCGCCAGCTGCGCAAGGGCGCGGTCGACGCGATCCGCCGCTTCGTCGAGCAGCACGGCGGCCAGATGCCGGCGCAGGTCACCGCGGTGGCGGAGGAGGTCGCGCGCCGCGGCTCCACGCCGCTGGTGGTGGCCGACCTGGCCGACGGCCACGCGCGGGTGCTGGGCGTCGTCGAGCTCAAGGACATCGTCAAGGGCGGCATCAAGGAGCGTTTCGCGCAGCTGCGCCGGATGGGCATCCGCACGGTGATGATCACCGGCGACAACCGCCTCACCGCCGCGGCAATCGCGGCCGAGGCCGGCGTCGACGACTTCCTCGCCGAGGCCACGCCCGAGGCCAAGCTCAAGCTGATCCGCGACTACCAGGCCGAAGGCCGGCTGGTGGCGATGACCGGCGACGGCACCAACGACGCGCCCGCGCTGGCGCAGGCCGACGTGGCGGTGGCCATGGCCAGCGGCACGCAGGCGGCGAAGGAGGCCGGCAACATGGTCGACCTCGATTCGAATCCGACCAAGCTGCTGGAGATCGTCGAGACCGGCAAGCAGCTGCTGATGACGCGCGGCTCGCTGACCACCTTCTCGATCGCCAACGACGTCGCGAAGTACTTCGCCATCATCCCGGCGATGTTCCTGGGCGTGTACCCGCAGCTGGCCGCGCTCAACGTGATGGGCCTGCACAGCCCGGCGTCGGCGATCCTGTCGGCGGTCATCTTCAACGCGCTGATCATCGTGGCACTGATCCCGCTGGCCTTGAAGGGCGTGGCCTACCGCCCCATCGGCGCGGCCGCGCTGCTGCGCCGCAACCTGTGGATCTACGGCCTGGGCGGCCTGATCGTGCCCTTCATCGGCATCAAGGCGATCGACCTGCTGCTGGTTGCGCTGCGTCTCGTGTGACGCGGAGGAACTCACCATGAATTCGACTCTCAAGATGCTGCGTCCGGCGCTGGTCGGCTTCGCGCTGCTCAGCGCCGTCACCGGCCTGCTGTACCCGGCCGCGGTCACCGGCGTGGCCAGGACGCTGTTCCCGTTCCAGGCCGAAGGCAGCCTCGTGCTGCGCGACGGCCGCGTGATCGGCTCCGAGCTGATCGGCCAGAGCTTCTCGTCGCCGCGCTACTTCTGGGGCCGTCCGTCGGCCACCGCGCCGATGGCCAACAACGCGACCGGCTCCAGCGGCTCCAACCAGGGACCGACCAACCCGGCACTGGTCGACGCGGTCAAGGCGCGCGTCGAGGCGCTCAAGGCCGCCGACCCGGACAACCGCGCGCCGGTGCCGGTCGACCTGGTCAGCGCCTCGGCCAGCGGGCTGGACCCGCACATCAGCATGGCCGCCGCCCGCTACCAGGCCGCCCGCGTCGCGCGCGAGCGCGGCCTGCCGGTCGAGGCCGTCCAGCGCCTGATCCAGGCGAACACCGAGGCCCGCGACCTGGCGGTGCTCGGCGAGCCGCGCGTCAACGTGCTCAAGCTCAACCTCGCTCTCGACAAGGCGCCATCCGCTCATTGAATGTCATGAAGACCCGACTGCCGCCAGCGCCTGGCCGTTCCGGGTCGGCTTCGACGACGCTCATGCAGCGCGCGAAACGGCTGGGCGAAACGGCTGGGCGATACGGGCGTCGTGCTGAGCGTCTCCCGGAGCTTCTGACCGCCGCGGCCCGTCATCCAGGGAGAGAATCGCCGAATGCCCAGCGCCACCGACGAGAGACCTGACCCCGACAGCCTGCTGGCGCAGCTCCGCCAGCAGGAGGAGGCGGCGTCGCGCGGTCGCCTGCGCATCTACTTCGGCGCCTCGGCCGGGGTAGGCAAGACCTTCGCGATGCTGCAGGCGGCGCGGCATCTGGCCGGGCAGGGCCGCGCGCTGCTGGTCGGCGTCGTCGAGACCCATGGCCGCGCCGAGACCGCCGCCCTGCTCGACGGCCTGCCGCGGCTGCCGATGCAGCAAGTGGCCTACCGCGACCGCACGCTGCCGGAGTTCGACCTCGACGGCGCGCTCGAGCGGCTGCGCGGCCAGCCGGACGCGCTGATCCTGGTGGACGAGCTGGCGCATTCCAACGTCGCCGGCTCGCGGCATCCCAAGCGCTGGCAGGACGTCGAGGAACTGCTGGCCAACGGCATCAGCGTCTACACCACCGTCAATGTCCAGCACCTGGAGAGCCTGAACGACGTCGTCGGTGGCATCACCGGGGTGCGGGTGCAGGAGACGCTGCCCGACACCTTCTTCGATCGCGCGGACGAGGTGGTGCTGGTGGACACGCCCGCCGACGAGCTGCTCGCGCGGCTCAAGGCCGGCAAGGTCTACCAGGGCGCGCAGGCCGAGCGTGCCGGCCAGCACTTCTTCCGCAAGGGCAACCTGATGGCGCTGCGCGAGCTCGCGC
>NZ_VOSR01000380.1:0-10768 GCF_007997345.1 Mitsuaria sp. TWR114 | reverse complement strand
ACGACCCGGCCAGCGCGCTCGCCGGCGCGGCGCAGCTCGCCCACCACGGCGGTCTGGCCGCTCGGCAGGATCTGCACCTCGTCGCCGACCTGCACCTGGCCCTGCGCGATCCGGCCCCACAGCACGCGGGGGTTGTTGCCGGTGCCGTCGCCGTCCTTGGCCACGTACTGCACCGGCAGCGCCAGCGGGGCTTCGACGGTTTCCTGCACGGTGGGCAGCGACTCCAGCACCTGCAGCAGCGAGGGGCCGTCGTACCAGTCCGCCTCGAGCGGCTGGGTGACGTTGTCGCCGCGCAGCGCGGAGACCGGCACCACCGCGGTGACCTGGATGCCGGCGGCGGACGCGAACTTCTCCAGCGCGGCCGAGACCTTGCGGAACGCGTCGCCGGGATTCGCGGCGGCATCGATCTTGTTGATCGCGAAGACGATGCTGGGCACGCGCAGCAGATGGGCCAGCAGACTGTGGCGGCGCGTCTGCGGCAGCAGCGGGACGTCGTCCACCGACAGGTCCAGCTTGGTCACGTCGACCAGCACCACGGCGGCATCGCTGCCGGCGGCGGCGGTGACCATGTTGCGGGTGTACTGCTCATGGCCGGGGGCGTCGGCAATGATGAACTTGCGCTGCTTGGTCGCGAAGTAGCGGTAGGCGACGTCGATCGTGATGCCTTGCTCGCGCTCGGCCTCCAGGCCGTCGGTGAGCAGGCTCAGGTCGATGGGCTGGCCGGCGGCGCGCTTGGCCAGCGTGTCGAGCTGGTCGGCCAGGATCGCGCGGCTGTCGAAGAGCAGGCGCCCGATCAGCGTGCTCTTGCCGTCGTCGACGCTGCCGGCGGTCAGGAAGCGCAGCGCGCGGTGCGTGGTGTCGACGTCGGATTGATGGATCTTGTGAACGGCGGTCATCGGAACTCCTGCCGGGCCGCCTCGGAGCGGCCCGCGCCCCCGTGGGGGCAGTGAACGTGGCGGACGCGGGGCGTGGCCCCGGGCGCGTCAGAAATAACCTTCCTTCTTGCGGCGCTCCATCGAGGCGTCGGAGGTGCGGTCGTCCATGCGGGTGGCGCCGCGCTCGGAGACGGTCACGGTCAGCGTCTCGGCGACGATGTCGGCGGCGCTGGCGGCGGGGCTCTCCACCGGGCAGGTGCAGGTCATGTCGCCGACGGTGCGGAAGCGCACCTGCGCGGTCTCGACGGTCTCGCCGGCCTCGGGCGGCGTGACCTCGGTCAGCGGCACCAGCAGGCCCTTGCGGCGGATCACCTGCCGGTCATGCGCGAAGTACAGCGACGGCAGCGGGATGTTCTCGCGCGCGATGTAGAGCCACACGTCCAGCTCGGTCCAGTTGCTGATCGGGAAGGCGCGGAAGTGCTCGCCCGGGCGGATGCGGGTGTTGAAGAGGTTCCACAGCTCGGGCCGCTGTTCCTTGGGCTGCCATTGGCCGAAGCTGTCGCGGTGGCTGAAGATGCGCTCCTTGGCGCGGGCCTTCTCCTCGTCGCGGCGGGCGCCGCCGATGAGCACGTCGAAGCGGTGCTCCTCGATGGTCTCCAGCAGCGTCACCGTCTGGTGGCCGTTGCGCGATTCCAGCGGATGCGACAGGCGGATCGTGCCCTTCTTGATCGAGTCCTCGAGGTGACCGACGACCAGACGCTCGTCCATCTCGGCGACGCGGCGGTCGCGGAACTCGATGACTTCAGGGAAGTTGTGGCCGGTGTCCACGTGCACCAACGGGAAGGGCAGCTTGCCGGCGAAGTCGTTGCCGGCGATGCGGCGCTTGAAGGCCTTCTCGGCCAGGCGCAGCACGACGCAGGAATCCTTGCCGCCGGAGAACAGCAGGGCAGGACGCTCGAAGGCCGCGGCGACCTCGCGCAGGATGAAGATCGCTTCCTCTTCGAGGTGGTCCAGATGGCGGTGGTCCGCCAGCGGCAGCAGTTGTTCCAGGTTCACGGGGGCGTTCATGCCGAGGCTCCGGAGGTCTCAGGGGAATCGGTGGATTCGGGGGTGTGGGTGGCGTGCAGGCCGCATTCCTTGGACGAGTCCTCCCACCACCAGCGGCCGGCGCGGAAGTCCTCGCCGACGGCGATCGCGCGGGTGCAGGGCGCGCAGCCGATGCTGGGCATGAACTGGTCGTGCAGCGGGTTGTAGGGGACGTCGTGGGCCTGGACGTAGTGCCAGACGTCTGCCCAGCTCCACTCGGCGAGCGGATTGATCTTGATGCGGCCCTGGCCGTCCTCCTCGCGCAGCGGGACCTCGGCGCGGTTGGCGCTCTGCTCGCGGCGCAGGCCGGTGATCCAGGCGCTGCGGCCGGCGAGCATGCGCGCCAGCGGCTCGAGCTTGCGCACGCCGCAGCAGGCCTTGCGCAGCTCGACGCTGCGGTACATCGGCTCCTCGCCGTTGGCGCGGACGAAGTGGACCACCTGCTCGCTGACCGGCGCGAAGACCTCGACGGCCAGCCCGTAGCGCGCCTGGATGCGCGGGATCAGCGCCAGCGTTTCGGCGTGCAGCTTGCCGGTGTCGAGCGTGGCCAGCGCGATGGGCAGGCCGTGGCGCGCGATCAGGTCGGTGATGACCATGTCCTCGACGCCCAGCGAGGTCGACTGCAGCGCGCCCGGACCGAAGTCGGCGGCGGCCTGCTGCAGCGCCTCGACGGTGCGCGCGAGGCGCTCGTCGAAGCCAGCGGTCTTGCGGGCGTACAGGCCGATCGCGGAGCCGACCCCGGTGCCGGGCAGCGCGGACACGCCCAATGCGGCCGCGTCATTGCCGCCGATCGGCGTGAAGTCCAGCGAGGACAGCTCGCCGCTCATGCTCAGGCCTCCGCCTTCTGGCTCGTGGCGCCGGCTCGCGCGAACAGCGGACGGGTCTCGTTGACGTCGGCCTGGTAATGGCCGGGGAAGAAGGTCAGCGCGCGTTCGGCCGCTTCCAGGTTCTGGTCGCCGCGCAGCTGCACGGCGTCGACGCCGCAGCGCTGCAGCAGCGGCAGCATGTCGACCAGCACCTCGCCGATCGCGCGGACCTCGCCGGCGAAGCGCAGCCGCGAGCGCAGCACGTGGGCCTGGCTGTAGGCGCGGCCGTCGACCCACTTGGGGAACTGCAGCACCACCAGCGCCAGGCGCGGCAGGTCGGCCTTGAGCTCGGTCACGTCGACGTCGTTGGGCAGGATCACGCCGGTGGCCAGGCCTTCCGGCCAGGTGTCGCGCACGGCATGCCACTGCTCCAGCGTCAGCAGCTTGTGGTCGGCGGCGGCGGGATGCGGCTGGGGGCCGTCCTCGCCCGCGCAGGTGTGCCAGGGGTCTTGGGCCTTGGAAACGAACTTCATGGTGCGGCGGCTCAGTCGGTGGTCTGCTTGGCGGTGGTGCGGCGGATGCCGTTGGTCGCCTGCTTGAAGGCGTCCAGGCCGATGCGGCGCACCGTCTGGAGGAAGCGCTCGCCGGCTTCGCGCTCGCGGCGGTAGGTCGCGATCACGGCCTCGACGGCGTCGGCCGCCTCGTCGGCCGCGAAGGACGGACCAATCACCTTGCCCGGCACCGCGGGGCCCGACAGCGTCGAGCCGTCCGAGCCGCCCAGCGTGATCTGGTACCACTCGCTGCCGTCCTTGTCGACGCCCAGCACGCCGATGTGGCCGCTGTGGTGGTGGCCGCAGCTGTTGATGCAACCGCTGATGTGCAGGTCGATGTCGCCGATGTCCCAGAGCTCGTCCAGGTCCTGGAAGCGCTCGGTGATCTCGGCCGCGACGGGAATGGAACGGGCGTTGGCCAGCGCGCAGAAGTCGCCGCCGGGGCAGACGATCATGTCGGTCAGCAGGCCGATGTTGGGCGTGGCGAAGCCCTGCGCCTTGGCGGCTTCGTAGAGCGCGGGCAGGTCGCTTTCGCGCACCCAGGGCAGCAGCAGGTTCTGGTCGTGGGAGACGCGCAGCTCGCCATGGCTGAAGCGGTCGGAGAGGTCGGCGGCGGCGTCCATCTGCGCGTCGGTGATGTCGCCGGGCGGCAGGCCCAGGCGCTTGAGCGACAGCGTCACCGAGCGGTAGCCGCTGACGCGGTGGGCGTGGACGTTGCGCTCCAGCCAGCGGCGGTAGGCCGGGGCGGCGCCTTCGAAGATGTCGATGCCCGCGGCCGGGGTCACGCCTTGCGGCTCGACGAAGCTGGCGGCGACGCGGGCCAGTTCGGCCTCGGGAATGATCTGCTCGTGGCTGCCGGCGTCGTCGTTCAGGATGGCTTGGTACTCGGCGTTGACGGCGTCGAAGTAGGCCTGGCCTTCGGCCTTCACCAGGATCTTGATGCGCGCCTTGTACATGTTGTCGCGGCGGCCGAAGCGGTTGTAGGTGCGCACGATCGCCTCGAGGTACAGCAGGATGTGCTGCCACGGGACGAAGGGGTTGATCTCCTGGCCGATGATGGGCGTGCGGCCCATGCCGCCGCCGACGAAGACCTGGAAGCCGACCTCGCCCGCTTCATTGCGGCGCAGCTGCAGGCCGATGTCGTGCCAGCCGATGGCGGCGCGGTCTTCCTTCGCGCCGGAGATCGCGATCTTGAACTTGCGCGGCAGGAAGGCGAATTCAGGATGCAGCGTCGACCACTGGCGCAGCACTTCGGCGTAGGGGCGGGGGTCGATGAGTTCGTCGGCCGCGACGCCGGCGGTGACGTCGCTGGTGATGTTGCGGATGCAGTTGCCGCTGGTCTGGATGCCGTGCATGTCGACGTCGGCCAGCAGGTCCATCACGTCGGCCGACTGCGGCAGCGGGATCCAGTTGAACTGCAGGTTCTGGCGCGTGGTGAAGTGGCCGTAGCCACGGTCGTGCTCGCGGGCGATGCGGCCGAGCTGGCGCAGTTGCTTGGACGACAGCACGCCGTAGGGGATGGCGATGCGCAGCATCGGCGCGTGGCGCTGGATGTACCAGCCGTTCTGCAGGCGCAGCGCGCGGAAGTCGTCGTCGGGGAGCTGACCGGCCAGGTGGCGCTCGAGCTGGTCGCGGAATTGGGCCGCGCGGGCGTGGACGAACTGGCGGTCGAAATCGGTGTAGGCGTACATGGCGTCAGCTGGGCCCGGCCGGGTTTCAAGAAGGGCCCGCCGCGTCATCTGACACCGCGGCTGGCGCCCTGGGCTGGCCGGGAGTCTGGACTCTATGAACGCTTTATATATATGAGAACTACAAATTCGTAGATTGCTTATGGCGAGATAAGCATATGAATGGAGCTGCAAAGGCGCTGGCGGCCGCCGGCCGCGTGCTCAGGCGGTCGCCAGGCGGCGCAGCGCGGCAAGTTGGTCCTTGATCCGCGGCGGCAGCGGCTCGGCTCCCGCGAGGATCGCGCGAATCAGCGCGGCGTTGTCCGCCGGCTCGCAGGCGGTGGACAGCGGCCATTCCAGATCCTCATTGCTTTGCGGATTGAGATCGATCGCTTGCCCGTCCGCGAAGCCTTGCAGATGCGCCTTGCGCCGCAGATGCAGATAAGCCTCGCCTTCACTGGCGCGCATCAGCAGCGCGCGCCCGCCACCGGTGCTCAGGATGGGCAGCGCCGTTCCCATGCTGTCGACGTATTCGGGATGCGTCACCGCCACCACGCGCACGCTGCGCCCGGGCAGCGGATCCAGCAGCTTGGCCACGCTGTGGCTGCTGTTGCGCAGCCCCAGCCGCGGACGCAGCGCCATCATCGCGTCGAGTCCCGGATGGATCGCCGCCGTCGGAAGGATGGCGAGCCGATCCGCTGCGAGCCGCTGCCCGGCTTCCCCGACGTCCCCCGCCACCGGCAGCCCCAGGGCCTCGAACAGCTCGAACGGACTGATGCGGCTGTCGAAGTCATGCCGGCCGTGGATCAGCACCGGGATGCCTTCCCGCGCCAGCAGCATCGCCACCAGCGGCATCAGGTTGGCCTGCTTGCGGGCGCCGTTGAAGGTGGGCAGGACCACCGTGCGCGGTCCCTCGGGGGCCGGGACGCGCGCCGCGCCGGCCTGCATGGCCTCGACGAAGCCCAGCAGCTCGTCCAGGCTCTCGCCCTTGATGCGCATCGCGATGAGGATGGCGCCGCGCTCCAGATCCGGCACGGTGCCGTCGAGCAGCTGTCCGAAGAGCTCGCGCGCCTGCTCGCGCGTCAGGTCGCGGGCGCCGCGCGCGCCGCGGCCGATTTCCTTGATGAGCGGGGCGTAGGGAGCGGAGTCCACGGCAGGTCGGTGCGAAGGCGCGGGGGCGGAACAAGCGCCGCATCTTAGCCAGCCCGGCATCCGGGAACCCAGGAGGTGGAACGCCGCGCGGAGGCCGTTCCGCACCCGGGCGGCCGCGTCATCGGCCGCCCGGGCTCACGATCAGAACACCGAGCGCAGCACCACGCTGAACGCGCGGATGTTGGCTTTCTCCTTCGCCAGCTTGGCGCGGGTGAAGTCCGCGCCCAGGCCCACCGAGTAGGTGTCGTTCAGCGCGAAGGCGGCACCGAGGCCGAGGTAGGGCTGGACCGAGCGCTCGCGGGCGCTCTGGGTGGTGATCTTGTTGTCCCAGGTGCTGGCCTTGATCTGGTTCCAGGCCACGCCGCCGCGAGCGTTCAGGCTCAGCCGGTCAGTCAACGGATAGCGATAGACGCCGCCGATGCCCCAGCCGCTGAGCTTGGCGCGGGCGCCGTTGACCTCGTCGCCGGCCTTGACGCGGGCGTAGTCCAGCCAGCTCGCTTCAACGCCCAGGCCGCCACCGAACAGGTAGCCCAGGCTCAGGCGCGAGTCGACGTCGGTGGCATCGCATTTGGGCAGGTCGCGGCACTGGCCGTTGACCTTGCCGGTGCCCAGCGAGGCTTCGAGATACACCTGCGCCTGCGCCGCGCCTGCGCCCACGGCCAGCGCGAGCACCAGAAGGGAAGGGAACGGAGAGAACTTCATGCGGGATTGCTTTCGTTGAATTGAAAAAGAAGCGCCAGCGCGAAGCTGGCGAATCGGATTCTTGAAAGGGCAACCCGGGGCGTAAATCGCATCCATCAGGCAGCGTGGCGTCGTGACTGACTCATGCAAGGGGGAAGGATCTGCGGGTGGGTGGAAGGCGGCGTTGACGGTATCTTCGGAGCGCAGACCGCGCACGCCAGCCGATGCACACGCACACGCACACGCACACGCACACGCAGACGCAGACGCAGACGCAGACGCAGACGCAGACGCGAGAGCGGACGAAAAAAAGCCGGTCCAAGGACCGGCCTGCTTGCGCGTGGAGCGCCGACGGGCAAAGGCGCTCAGGCGGCCAGCGGCGTGATCACCGGGGCCGGCGTGGCGGCGCCCGTGGCGATGCCGAGGCCTTGGGGCTGCGCCGGCAGGCCCAGTTCACCGAACAGGTCCTTCGGGTCGGCCATGTCCGGCACCAGCGCCAGGTCGCGGCCCAGTCCCAGGGCCAGCGCCCGGTCGTGCAGCCAGCGCAGCGTGGCGAAGTCCTCGAGCGCGAAACCGACCGAGTCGAAGACCGTGACCTCCTCCGCCGAGCGCCGGCCGGCGGCCTCGCCGCGCAGCACGCGCCAGAACTCGGTGACCGGGAAGTCGGCGGGCATCTGCTGCAGGTCGCCTTCGATGCGCGATTGCGGCTCGTACTCGACGAAGACGCTGGCGCGCTCCAGCACGCCGCGATGCAGTTCGGTCTTGCCGGGGCAGTCGCCACCGACGCCGTTGATGTGCATGCCGGGCTCGACCATCTCCGGCGTCAGGATGGTGGCATTGCGCTTGTCGGCGGTGACCGTGGTGACGATGTCGGCGCCGCGCACCGCTTCGGCGGTGTCGCGGCAGCGGACCACCGTCAGGCCCTCGATGCGCGACAGGTGGCGGACCAGCTTGTCCGTCGCCGCCGGGTCGACGTCGAAGAGGCGGATCTCGGCGATGCCCAGCAGGTGGTGGAAGGCCAGGGCCTGGAACTCCGCCTGCGCGCCGTTGCCGATCAGCGCCATCACGCGCGAGTCGCGGCGGGCCAGGTGTTGCGCGGCCAGCGCCGAGGTGGCGGCAGTGCGCAGCGCGGTGCTGAGCGTCAGCTCGGACAGCACCTGCGGGGTGCCGGTCGCGACATCGGCGAGCACGCCGAAAGCCATCACCGTGGGCAGGCCCACGAGGTGGTTTTTGGGGTGACCGTTGACGTACTTGAAGGTGTAGAGCGCGGCGTCGGAGATCGGCATCAGCTCGATCACGCCTTCGTCGGAATGGTTGGCGACGCGGGCGCTCTTGTCGAATTCGGCCCAGCGGACGTAGTCGTCGGCGATGTAGCGGGCCAGGGTCTGGAAGCTGTGCGCCAGGCCGTCGTGGCGAACCACGCGGGCGACGTCGGGGGTGAGGAGCAATCGGGTCGTCATCGGCCGTCTCATGGCAGTGGGGACGCCTCCATTCTTCGGATCCGCGTGTCAGCAGGAAGCCAAACAACTGATCAATAATCGAAGCCGATTGGGCATTTCGGCAGCGACGGCTGTCGAAATGACGTGAAATCCGGGTTAACCCTGGGCGCTTTGCGCGCATCCGCGCCGGACCTGCGCCACGGTGGTGCGGCCCGGTCGGGACCTTCGGAGCACCCCATGGACACGCTGGACCATCAACTCATCGCGCTGCTGCGCCAGGACGCGCGCGCCAGCATCGCGACGCTGGCGCACAAGCTGAAGGTGTCGCGGGGGACGGTGACCAACCGGCTGACGCGCCTGGAGGACAGCGGCCAGATCGTCGGCTACACCGTCCGGCTGCGCGCCGACGTCGCCCAGCCGCACATCACCGCCTGGATGAGCATCGCCGTCGAGGGCAACCGCACCCGCGAGGTCGTCGGCATCCTGCTGGGCGAGCCCGGCGTGGCCGGGCTGTTCGACACCAACGGCCGCTGGGACCTGCTGGACGTCGTGCGCTGCGCCTACGCGCTGCGGCCCGAGGGCCTCCAGTGGCCGCGGCACGAGGACGCCGGCCGTCCTTCAAGCTGGAGCACCTGACCGCCGCCAACGGCCTGGCCCACGAGGCCGCGCACGACGCGCTGTCCGACGTGCGTGCCACCATCGCGCTGGCGCGGCTGATCCGGCAGGCGCAGCCGCGGCTGTGGGACTTCTGCCTGAAGCTGCGCCGCAAGGACGCCGTCTGGGCCGAGATCGGCACCAACCGGCCCTTCCTGCACGTGTCGGGCATGTACGGCCCGGAGCGCGGCTGCATCGCGCTGGTGTGGCCGCTGGCGCCGCATCCGACCAACAAGAACGAGCTGATCGTCTGGGACCTGGGCAGCGATCCCGCGGAGCTGCTCGGCCTCGACGCCGAGGCGATCCGGCTGCGTCTCTACACCAAGCAGGAGGCCCTGCCCGAGGGCGTGACGCGGCTGCCGATCAAGACCATCCATGTCAACAAGTCGCCGATCGTGATCTCGTCGCTGAAGATCCTGTCGCCGGAGATGGCCGCCCGCTGGGGCCTGGACATCGCCCGCGGCCTGGCGCATGCGGAGCTGCTGGCCTCCCGCGGCCGCGAACTGGCCGAGCGCTGGCCCCAGGTGTTCCAGCGCCCGGCCGGCGAGGGCGGCGTCGACGTGGACGAGGACCTGTACGGCGGCTTCGTCTCCAACGACGACCGGCGCGCGCTCGAGCGGCTGCGCGGGCTGTCGCCCGAGGCGCTCGCCGACCGCGTCGCGCAGGGCAAGGTCGCGTTCGAGGACGGGCGGCTGGAGGAGATCCTGTTCCGTTACCGCGCCCGCAACTTCCCGGACAGCCTGAGCGGCGACGAGGCGGCGCGCTGGGAGCACCACCGCGCGGCGCGGCTGCACGCGGGCGAGGGCGGGGCCCAGACGCTGGAGGCCTTCTTCGAGCGCATCGACACGCTGGCCCAGGCGGCGGAGGAGTCGGAGGACGAACGCGCCGGGGAGATCCTGTCGGCCCTGTACGACTGGGCGGAGCAGATCGCACCGCCGCCACCCTGATGCCGCCTTGGGCGCCGCCGCCCCGAAGCGGCCGTCCGGCGCCGGAACGGGGGCCTGTCCGGGGTTCCCAGGCCTGATCAAAACAGGTACACCTGCGCCATACGCCAGGAGACGACATGCAATCCCAACACGACGCCGCCGACCCGATCGCCGCCCGCATGCGGGCCTTGCTGGTGCGGGCGCCGCTGGCCGTGGCCTTCGTGGCCGCCGGCCGTTTCGAGGTGGTCAGCGAGCATTTCAACCACCTGTTCGGACATGGGGACGACACCGACCTGAGCGGCACCGACCAGCGCGGCTCGGTCGTGTCCGACGCCGCCCACCAGGCGCTGCAGACCCGCATGGGCACCGCCTTCGGCGCCGGGCGGCCGCTGGACGAGGAGGTCGAGTTCGTGCGCCGCGACGGGTCGCGTTTTTGGGGCCGGTTGCAGGCCACGCCGGTGCACTGGGAACAGCCGGCCGGCGAGGCGATGTGGATCGTCGAGGACGTCACCGCCGCCCGCCAGCAGCGCCTGCAGCCGACCTGGTCCGCCAAGCACGACGAGGTCACCGAACTCGCCAACCGCCGTGAGATGGAGCGCCGTCTGGCCGAGCATGTCGGCAGCCGCCGCCATGAGCCGGTGTCGGTGCTGTTCGTCGACATCGACCGCTTCACCGAGGTCATCCAGGGCATGGGTGCCGAGGTCGCCGACCACTTCCTGTACGGCCTGGGCCAGATGCTGATCACCAAGGTGCGGGCGTCGGACACGGTCGCCCGGATGGAGAACGATCACTTCGTCGTGCTGCTGCCCGATTGCGACCAGCACTACGCGCAGATCGTGGCCGAGAAGATCCGCTCGTCGATCGCCAGCTTCCGGCTGCGCTGGGGCCTGCACCGGGCGCGGGTCAAGGCCAGCCTGGGCGTCGTGCAGCT
>NZ_VOSR01000038.1:0-5884 GCF_007997345.1 Mitsuaria sp. TWR114 | reverse complement strand
CGGTGACGCAGTTCGTCGATGGCTACGGCGAAGGCGCGCCGCGCTTTGCGACGGCGAGCGACTGGCCGCATCCGCGGATGGCGCCGCAGCGCTGGTACCTGCAGCCCGACGGCAGCCTGGCCGCGCGCATCCCGGCGCAGGCGTCGGGGCGGACGGTGGCCGAGCCGCCGGCGCCGACCGCCACCCGCGGCACCGCGCTGGGGACGCTGTTCACCGCGAGCGTCCAGGTGCGCGACCACAGCGACTGCTCGGCGAGCCAGGTGCAGTGGACCCTGGGACTGGCGGGGCTGCTGCCGCGGCCGTGCTACTCGGACAGCGCGCGCGTCGAGTCGCTGCAGGGCGCGGCGGTCTTCGAGACCGCGCCGATGGCGCAGGACCTCTACCTGAACGGGCCGATCCAGGCGGACCTCTGGATCTCGACGACGCGCACGCAGGCGGCGCTGTCGGTGCGCATCGACGATGTCGACCCGGCCACCGGCACGGTCAAGCCGCTGACGCACGGGCTGATGTCGGCCGCGCACCGGGCGGTGGACACGAGCCGCTCCCGCTTCGTCAACGGCACGATGATCCAGCCGTGGCACCCGTTCACCACAGCCGCGATGCTGCCGGTGGTGGCCGGCGAGCCGATGCTGGTGCCGGTGGAGGTGTTCCCGGTGGCGGCGTTGGTCCGCGCGGGGCACCGATTGCGCATCGCGATCAGCGCGAGCAACCAGGCGCAGGGCATCTGGCCGGCGCCGCTGCAGCGCCAGGCCGAGGGCAACCTCACGACCCTTCACGCAGGCCCGCTGCGGCCGTCGAGCGTCGTGCTGCCGGTGGTGCCGGCGGGCGAGCTCAACTGAGCGTGCGGGTCAGGCAAGCCCTGACCCCGCGGCGTCCATCGCCACTATCGATATGCGTCGGGGGACCGACCTACTCGAACCGGCATCCCCCGACGATGCGCTCTTCCGAGGGAGTGCCTTCCGCCTCGCGCCGATCCAGACTGCAGGCCTTCGGGATGGGTTTGCAGTTTGGAAAGGATCGAGACGATGAATGCAGTGATCAATGCATGGACGGACCGGGTACCAACGCGGACGCCAGCGGGCGACGACATGCGGGCGAGCGAAGCCTGGGACGCATGGGTGGAGCCACTGGTCGACCTGTTGAAGTCGCCGGCCTCCCGGCTCATCCATCTGATCAGCGAGCGGCCGGCGCCCAGCGCCGCCACGCCGGACTGGGCGTCGATCGCCGTCCAGCTGCGGCACGCCTTCAATCGCAACGAGGTCAGCAGTCGTGAGGCTTATGTTCGGCTGCGCCTGGCGCTGGGCGTGCTCTGGATGCAGCAAGTGCCAATCTGCCAGGGGCCGGCCGGCATCCGGTTCTACGAGGACGACTGCCTCGACGCCCATGTGTTGGTGACCCTGCACGTCGACGTCGATCCCCGCCGTGCCTACGATCTTGGCGGCGAGTTGCGCACGCTGGCCAGCGCCTGCGACGCTTGCGTCCTGGGTTTCCTGGTGCTCTTCCAGTCGATCCATCCGGCCCCTCCTTCGCCCCGCCTGCAGCGATCGGAAGACGACGGGGAGCTCGATGCGCCCGACGCGGACGATCGCCAATGAGGGGATCACCATGCCTGTCACCGACAAGCAACTCAAACGCAGCGCCGAGGGCCTGGCCGGCGAGGCCCGCGACGAGGCCGGGCGTCGCTCCGCCATCTCGCGCGTCTACTACGCCGCCTATCACCGTTGCCTGCGCTGGGAGCGCTCGCTGCCTGCCATGAGCCCCGCGCGGACGCGGGGCGGCGTCCATCGGCAACTGATCGCCCGGCTGCAGACACCGGATGTCGAGTGCGACTCCGTGCTGGCGGAGCGGTCCCGGCGGCTCGGGCAACTCCTCGAAGACCAGTTCCGTCGACGGGTCGACGCGGACTATCACCTTCAGGCCAGCCTGTCCGCCTCGGAGCTGGACGACCAATTGAGCGCCGCGCGCGAGGTGTTCGAGAAGTGCGCCGCCCCGAACACCTGATTCCGCGCGTTCGCCTATGCTTGCGCCGTCCGGCTGCTTCCGCGGCTGGTCCGACTTGCCCATGGACGGTCTTATGCGCCACAGCTTCCCCCGCTTCTCCCGCCTTTCCCTCGCCCTTGCCGCCGCCGCCGCGGCCACTGCCCTCATCACCACGCCCGCCCGCGCCGACAGCCTGGTCACCTCGGCCTCCAGCGCCGGCTCGGTGTCGTCGAAGCAGCTGTCCGATTCGATCGGCCAGTCGAGCGACAGCTCCAGCAAGGACCGCAAGGTCGCCGAAGGCGAATACAAGGTCCTCGCCGTCGAAGATGCCGCCGGCCGCGCCGACACGACGCGCCTGCACCTGCAGCCGGTGCGCGCCGAAGGCGGTACCGATTTCTTCCTCTACGTGCCCAAGCAGGCCGTCGCCGCCCAGCCGTTGCGGGTCGGCGACCATGTGCTGGCCCGCCAGCGTGACTACGGCTACGAGTTCGCCCGCGCCGAGAACCGCCAGGCCTTCCTGCTGGCGCTGCGCGACGACTGGCACCGCGAACTGGAATCCCATCCGGTGACCCTGTGACCCCGCGACGGCCGCGCCGCGCCGCGATCCCCGCCGCGGCCGGCCTCGGCCTCGGCCTCGGCCTGCTGGCCGCGCTGGCCCTCGGACTCACGCTCGTCACGAGCGCCCGCGCCGCGACCTTCTGCGACCGAGGCGGCGAGGTCCCCGCCACCGAGCAGGACCGCCAGCTCCAGGTCGTCGCGGTCGCGCGCCGCGAGCTGGTGGCCAGCGGCGTCGACGCCGCGCTGGTGTCGCGCTCCGGCACCGACCTGAGCCGCTTCCAACTGCAGTACTCCCACAGCGGCCTCGCGCTGAAAGACAGCCGCAACAGCCCCTGGTCGGTGCGCCAGCTGTATTACGCCTGCGACGAGTCACGGGCCCGGCTCTACGACCAGGGCATGGCCGGCTTCCTGCTGAGCGCGGGCAAGACCGCGCCGATCCGGCTCGCCATCGTGACCCTGCCTGGCGAGGCCGGCAGCCGGCTCGCCGCGCGCGCCTTGGACAACCGCCTGGCGCTCGCGTTGCTGTCGCCGCGCTACAGCGCGAGCGCCTATGCCTTCGCCACGCGCTACCAGAACTGCAACCAGTGGGTCGCGGAGTTGATGGGCTTCGCCTGGCAGCCCGGCGAGGACGACGCGTCGACGCCCGACCGCGCCCAGGCGCAACGCGCGCTGCGGGCGCTGGGCTACGACCCGACGCCGGTGGTCGTGCCGTCGCATGCGGTGATGTTCGCCGCTCAGTTCGTCCCGCTGATCCACAGCGACGATCACCCGCTCGACGACCTCTACGCGATGCGCCTGAAGGTCTCCACCCCGGCGGCGCTGGAGGCCTTCGTCCAACAGCGGGTGCCGCAGGCGCAGCGCATCGAGCTCTGCGCGACTGGCGGCGAGATCGTCGTGCGACGCGGCTGGGAGCCGCTGCCACCGGACTGCCGCGCCGCGCCAGGCGACGAAATCCTGCCCGTGGCCTCCTGAGCGCCAGCCGCTCAGCGCCCTCCCCCGCCCTCCTCCCCTGTAAGACCTGTTTCAGGGGACTTCCCGCGGTGGGGAGATCATCAAATCTTCATCCGTCAGCGCCTACCCTTCGAGCGCTTCACGTTTCGACCACGCGACCGTCACATCGGCCCGACAGCCTCTGCGCTGGCGGACCTTCGTGACTCGCCCCAACGACACCATCCGCTCGAAGGAGACCTCCGCATGAAGCTGCTCCGTTCCACCCTGCTCGCCGCCGTCGCGGCCGCCTCGCTGGCGTCCACGGCCTGCGCGCACGAGGCCTACCACCCGCCGCGCGCCAAGGAGCCGCTGCTGATCGCGCACCGCGGCGCCAGCGGCTACCTGCCGGAGCACACGCTGGCCGCCTACTGGCTGGCCATCGAGCAGGGCGCGGATTACGTCGAGCCCGACCTCGTGCTGACCAAGGACGGCGTGCTGGTGGCGCGCCACGAGAACGCGATCGCGATCCTGAATCCGGACGGCTCGGTGCGCGAGGCGACGACCGATGTGGCCGAGCGGCCTGAATTCGCCTCGCGCAAGACGACCAAGAGCATCGACGGCGTGGCCATCACCGGCTGGTTCACCGAGGACTTCACGCTGGCCGAGCTCAAGACGCTGCGCGCCCGCGAGCGTATCCCGCAGATCCGGCCGGCCAACAGCCGCTTCAACGACATGTTCGAGGTGCCGACCTTCGAGGAAGTGCTGCAGCTGGTGCAGCAGGCCAACGAGCGCCGCCGCGAGGAGGCCAGCCGAGACGGCCGCGACGCCCGCTGGGGCCACCGCAAGGTCAAGCCGATCGGCGTCTATCCGGAGACCAAGCACCCGAGCTACTTCGCCGGCATCGGCCAGCCGCTGGAGGAGCCGCTGGTGCGCCTGCTCCACAAGTACGGCTACCGCGGCCCGGACGCGGCGGTCTTCATCCAGTCCTTCGAGGTCGGCAACCTGCGCAAGCTCAAGCGCATGACGCGCGTGCCGCTGGTGCAGTTGCTCAGCGCCACGGGCCAGCCCTACGACTTCACGCTCAGCGGCGACAAGCGCAGCTACGCCGACCTGGCCAAGCCGGCCGGCCTGGCCGAGATCTCCAGCTACGCGCAAGGCATCGGCGCCAACACCAACCTGATGATCCCGCTGGTGGCCGGCCACCTGGGCACGCCGACGACGCTGGTGAAGGACGCGCATGCGGCGGGCCTGATCGTGCACGGCTGGACCTTCCGCGCGGAGAACAGCTTCCTGCCCAACGAGTTCGACAGCAGCGACGACCCGGCGGCGATCGGCAACCTCGCCGGTCAGATCGATGCCTTCCTCAAGCTCGGCATGGACGGCCTGTTCAGCGACCAGTCCTTCCTGGCGCGCAAGGCGATCGACGCGTATGTGAAGCGCTGAGGACGGCCGCGGCGGGGGCGTCGCGCCACTTCGCTAGACTCCCTCCATTCCACTGGAGCCGTCCCGCATGTCCGCCCCCGCGCCCCTGCTGCTGCCCCCGCCCGAATTGAAGGGCGTCGACGAGGTCGTCGCCGACCCCTTGCGATTCAAGGCCAAGCTCGCCATCGGCGAGGCGGCCTATGCCTCGCTGCGCATGATCAATCGCGGCCGCGAGGTGTGGGACGTCCTCGGCGCCGCCGGCGCGGGCGCGGCGGTCGCCAAGACCGGCATGGTCGCGTCGCTGCTGGGCGCGTCGGCCACGCCGATCGGCTGGGTGGCCTTCGCGGCGCTCGCCTCCGGCGGCGCCTGCTACGGCATGTACCGCCTGCTCAGTTCGACCAAGGGCGACCGCGTCATCGAGATCCCCAAGTACCTCAACACCCCGCTGGACACCCTGGGCCTGGCGCTGTTCGACCTGATCGCGCCGCTGTCGCTGCGGCTGGCGGCCGTGGACGGCGCCATCGAGGCCGCCGAGCGCCAGTACCTCGTCGACCACCTGATCGACGACTGGGGCTTGAACCGCGCCTTCGTCGAGCAGTCTGTCGCCGCCGTCGAGGCGCGGCTGGGCGGCAGCGACCTGGCCGCGATGGCGGCCGAGGGCGCCGAGTTCCTGCACCTGAATCCCGATTGCAACCATGCCGCCATCGCCAAGGACCTGGGTGTCTTCATGCGCGGCATGCTCGAGGCCGGCGGGCCGCTGACGCCGGCCGAGCCGAGGCGCTCGACACCGTCGTGCGGCTGCTCGCCACCGCGCCGCCGGGCGAGCTCTCCAAGCGCCGGAACCAGACCATGGGCCTGGCCGGCGGCGCGGCGGGCCAGGTGCGCACCGTGCTGGTCGACGCCGCCGACTGGACCCAGCAGCGCCTGCCCAGCGCCGACCAGGTGCGCGCGACGACGGCCACCGCCGCGACGACCGCCTGGGACGCCGCGCGCA
>NZ_VOSR01000379.1:0-16344 GCF_007997345.1 Mitsuaria sp. TWR114 | reverse complement strand
CGATCGCCGCGCCTTCGCGGATCTGCGGATTCGAATAACCGTCGGTCTTGCCGGCCTCGCGCTCGCGGACCTCGATGAGTTGGCGCGCCCGCGCATGGGCCTGCGCGAAGGACCAGGTGTCCTTCAGCGCGTCGACGTAGAGCGCCTGCCCGAAGAAGGTCAGCGGCGAGCGCGACCCGCAGCCATACGAGGTGTGGGTCGCGTCGGCCGCCGTCATCACCAGGGTGTCGTCGCCCGCGAGCGGCTCGATCCAGCTGCCCGAGTAGCAGGCCGAGATCGAGATCACGCGCCAGCGGATGCCGGCCTCGTCCAGCCACTGCTTCAGCAGCGCCGGCGTCACCGGCTCGGATTCGAGCGGCCAGGCCTCGGCGGCGAGTTGCCCGTCGCGGCCGCCGTGCGAGGTGAGATGGAGGAGGAGCACGTCCTTGTCGCGATCCATCACCTGCCCCATGCGGTCCAGCGTCCGGCGCAGGTTGGCCTGCGTCGCCCAGGGCAGCGACTCGGTCGTCGACGGGTTCATCACCAGCTGGACGTCCTGTCGCCCGCGCCGAAGCGCGCCGCCATCGCCTGGGCGACGACCGCGCTCTCGCGCTTGAAGACGTCCTCGATCGCGTAGGGCGCGTAGGTGACCGCGTAGACCTTGATCCGATCCGGCTCGGAGCGCGGCAAGGCGTCCAGGGCCTCGGCGATCAGGCGCGGCTGCGCGGCCAGCACGGCCTCGGTGAGCTTCAGGCCCGGGTCGGTGGCGGCGTCTTCGTCGGTCGCGGCCGTGCCGGTGGTCTTTGCCGACGGATCGGGCCACCAGAACATCGCCGGCTGCAACCAGCCGGCGATGGCGACGGCCGCGAGCGCCACCAGGCCCGCGAACGCGCGGGGCGCGGCGGAAGGGATGACGCGCCAGAGCAGGCCCGTGGCGGTCGCCAGCAGCCACATCATCGGCAGCAGCCAGACGCCCCAACGGGCGCCGAGCGGCCAGCTTTCCAGCGGGCCGATCAGTCGCAGCAGCGGCACGAGGAGCAGGCTGACCGCGACGGAGATCAGCGCGCTGTTGGCCATCACCAGGGTCAGCACCACCGACGTGTCGGGCGCCGCGGCGGCCCCCGGCCGCTGACGCGCGGCGCGGACGGCGATCCAGCTGATCCAGATCCACAGGACCGTGGCCGCCCAGCCGTTCAGCACCGCCGGCCAATACAGCCGCGCGGGCCCGTCGATGGCCAGGCGCTGGACACCGAAGGCCAGCAGCAGATGCCCCAGCAGCAGCGCGGCGATCCAGGTCGGGCTGGTGACGAGCCGTTCCCACGGCGGTGCGCGGAAGGTCGCCACGCGGCACGCCGCCAGGCACCAGGCGGCCAGGTCGACGCAGTCCGGCTCGGCGGCGGTCGGCGCCTCTTCGTTCTCGTTCATCCAAGGCCCTCCCCGGCCATGCGTGATCGCGATGTCTTGATCGGGCGGATCATCGCCGTTGCTTCAATCGTTCAATCGGCGCGCCGGGCGCGCGTCGCGCCCCGATCCCCGCCACCAGCGAGCCGAGCGCCACCAGCGCCGCGCCGCCCCAGAAGATCGGCGGCAAGGGCGCGCTCAGCAGCAGCGACGCGAACAGCGCCGACATCACCGGCGTGCCGTTGGCCGCCAGCCCCAGCAGGTGGATGTTGCCGCGCAGCACGCCGAGGTTCCAGAAGGTATAGGCCAGCGTCACCGCGGTGCTCGCCAGCGCGACCTGGATGACGACGTGCATCGACGCCTGCATCGGCACTCGCTCCGGGTTGAGCGCGTGCACCACCCAGAATCCGGCGGCGCTCAGCGCCATGAAGAACCACAGCGCGTTCCGGCCCTCGGCCATGTAGCGGGTGCAGGTGCTGTAGAGCGCCCACACGATCGCGCCGACGAAGGCCAGGCCATAGGCCAGCGGATTCGACGCGGCGTTGTGGAAGAAGCGCGCCAGCGACAGCCCCTCGGGCGGCGAGGACGCGGTGACGACCCCGGTGAAAGCCAGCGCCAGCCCGCCCAGCATCAGCGCATTCAGCCGCTGCCCGCCGGCGATCGCGGAACACAGCACGGTGAGGCTGGGCCACAGGTAATTCACCATGCCGACCTCGATGGCCTCGTGCCGCGTCCGCGCGAAACCGAGCGCGAGCACGAAGCACAGCTCATAACCGACGAACAGCGCGGCGCCCAGCCGCAGGTAGCGCCGCGGCAACTCGCTCAGCGCGCTGCGCGTGGGCAGCAGCAGCAGGGCGGACAGGCTGAACATCACCGCCGGCGCGCCGGTCCGGCCGAGGAACTCGATCGTGCTGCGCGTGACGCCGACGGAGGTGCTCCAGAACAGGATGGCGATCAGGCCGAGCAGCGTGGCGCCTTGGGTACTGCGGGACAAGTGGGGCTCTCGAAGCGGGTCGATGGGCGCGTCGACGGACGTGTCGACGGACCAGGTCATGAAGACCGTCTTGCGGTCTCCGGCCAAGCCGGAAGTAGACCATCGATCCGCGCCGGGTCCGGCGAGCGCCGCCGGCGCCCCGCGTTCAGCGCGCCTGCTGATAGACCCGCACGTGGGCCACCTCGTAGCTGACCGGGAAGATCGCGTCGTCGATCTCCCCGCCCAGGTCGCCACCGATGGCGAGGTTGAGGATCAGGAACTGCGGCTTGTCGAACGGCCATTGCGCCGTGCCCTGACCGAGGTTGGGATAGGCGGCATGCACCTGGCCGTCGATGCCGAAGCGGATCTCCCGGGGCGTCCACAGCATCTGGTAGTCGTGGAACTGGCCGCAGGCGGTCGCCAGCTTGCGGCCGTCGCCGACGCCATGCCCGCCGTGCCCGGAGCTCGTATGAACCGTGCTGAAGACCCAGTCCGGCTTCTGGCCCATGTGCTCGAGGATGTCGAGCTCCCCGGCGGCCGGCCAGTCGCCCTGGCTGCCCAGGGTCCAGATCGCCGGCCAGGTGCCGCGGCCGCAGGGCAGCCGGGCGCGGATCTCGAAGAAGCCGTAGGTCCACTCGGCCTTGCCTTTCGTGATCAGCCGCGTCGAGCTGTATTGCTGGCCGCCCCAGTCGGGCCGCGACGACAGCGCCTCCTTGCGCGCGGTGATGACCAGCCGGCCGTCGCGCACCGCTGCGTTCTCCAGGCGCGGACCGGCGTAGTACTGCTGCTCGCGGTTGTGCCAGCCCTGCTGGTTCATGCCGGTGTCGTGGGCCCACTTCGACGGGTCGGGCAGCCCGTCCCGGTCGAACTCGTCCGACCACACCAGCGTGTAGCCGGCCGGCAGGGCGATCGGCCCGGAGGCCGCGCCGCCCTTGCCGGTCGCGGTCTGCGCCAGCGCCGCGCCACCGTCGATCGTCAGGGCCGCCAACAGCGGTACGGCGGCCCAGCGCCGTGTCATTCGTTGCTTCATGAAAGAGCTCCCTTTCCTTCAGCGCTTCGCGCGCCGCAGCAGCAGCTGCTCGGCATCCGCGAGCGCCGCCTTGATCGTCTTGTGCCCGCGCAGCACCTTGTCCAGCTCGGTCTGCACCACTTCCTCGGCGAACTTGTTCTGCTTGTGGACCGGCAAGGCGGTGATGCGCAGGGCATCGTCGCGCCACAGCAGGCGCGCCCGCTGCCCGCCGAGGAAGTCCACCGGCTCGCTGAAGAAGGGATCGTCGTGCACGTCGCGCAGCGCGGGGAAGGCGTCATAGTCCTTGAAGGCCTGCAGCTGCCGCGCCGGGTCCAGCGTCATCAGCTGGATGAACTGCCAGGCCAGGCGCTTGCGCGCCGGCGCCGACCGGCGCGCGATCGCGTAGAAGGTGCCGCCGTAGGGCACCTGCGAGCCGCCCGGCAAGGAGGCCGCGCGCCACAGGCCCTTGGTCTCCGGCGCGACGAAGGCGTTGAGCTGCCCCACCAGCCACGCGCCCGAGAGCTCCGTCGCCAGCCGCCCCTGCTTGAAGCCCGCGCCCCAGTCGTTGGACCAGGCCTGCACCTTCGCATCCAGTCCCTTCTGGCGGGCGCGCAGGGATACCTCGAAGGCGCGCTCGAAGCGCGGCGTGTTCACCAGCACCCGCGACTCGGTGTCGAAGTAGACGCCCTCGCCCGGCCGCAGGCCGTCGGCCACCAGGATGTCCTTGATCTCCTGCACGTTGGCGACCAGGTAGGCGCCGGTGCGCGCCTTGATGCGCTCGCCGGCGGCGACGTAGCCGTCCCAGCTGCGCGTCAGGTCCTCCGGCGCCAGTCCCGCGCGGTCCAGGATGTCCTTGCGATAGAGCAGGGTCCCCGGGCCGATGTCCGCCGGCATCGCCACCACCGCGCCGCTGCGCGCGATCGCCTGGTCGTAGGCATACGGCACCAGCCGCGCGCGCACCGACTCGATGCCGAAAGGCGGCTGCCGCAGGTCCTCCAGCCCGCCGCCCTGCGCGAAGCGGCCGACGAAGCTGGCCTCCAGCGCCATCACGTCGGGCAGCCCGACGGCGGTCGACAGCGCGGTCGTCATCGCCGTGTGGTGGTCGCTGTACTGGCGCATCAGGATGCGCAGCTCGACGTCCGGATGCAGCGCCTGCCAGGCCGGGATCGCCGCCTTGGCGATCTCGTCCATCAGCGGAAAGGCGGCGACGGTCAGCACCTCGCGCGGCTGCGCCCGCGCCGGCACGACGAGCATGCCGGTCCAGGCGGGCGCCGTCATCGCCGCCAGCAGCCCGCGGCGGGAGAGTCCCCGGCCGGCGCTCAAAAGTCGAGCTCCATCGTCAGGCTGGCGCCTTCGGCCAGCGAGCCGCCCGATGGCGGCTGCAGGTAGACCCCGAAGCGCGAGGCCTGTCCCGGCCAGCGCTGCGCGCTCAGCGCCGCGATCGCCGTGTCGATGCCGGCCTGCGCCTGGCCGGTGTCGGGATCGACGTTGGGCACGACGCAGCGCTCGCACGGCATGCGATGCACGAGGCGCCGCCAGGCGCCCTGCCCGTCGCGCCAGACCATCTGCGTGAGGTGCTCCTCGATGAAGGGCATCCCCGCGTCCGGCCCGTCGCCCAGCACCAGGTTGGGCCGCAGCCGGCGCACGTCCACCGGTCCCAGTCCCAACGTCGCCAGATGCGCGTTGAGCTCCCCCACCGAGGCCGTCGACACCGCATGCAGCGGATGCGGCGCGGTGGCGAGCATCGCCTCGCGCTCGAGCTTCACCAGCCGTAGCTCCTCGCCGGTCAGTTCGCGCAGGAACTGGGCCGCCAGCGCGCCGGCGTCGCGTCCGGCGTGGCCCAGCATGCGACGCTCGCCGGGATGCCAGATCAGCGCCTGCGTCGCCTCGCCCTCGGGCTCGCGCGACAGCCGCAGCGGCTGCTGCCCGCCGCCGCGCAACAGCAGCGCATCCGGCAGCAGGCTCGGCTGGAGCAGCGCCAGCTTCGGATGCGAGCCCAGCCAGGCCAGCTCGCCACGCGCGTCGACCACGATCCATTCGCGATCGCCCTCGATGCGGCCGTCGGCATCGAAGCGAAGTTCGGGCACGCGCGCGCGGCGCAGGACTTCACCGGGTACAGGTAGAGCGCCTCGACGCGGGCGGAGGCGGTGACATCGGCGACGGTCATGCGGTCGTCCCCGCCTCAGCGCGGCAGCAGGTAGGTCGCGATGGAGCGCGCCGGCAGCGCCGCGACGCCGGCCTGGCCGTCGATGCGCAGCGTGAATCGGTGCGCGCGCTCGCTGCGGTTCATCACGACGACGGCGATGCTGCCGTCCTCGTTGAGTGCGGCGGTGCATTCCAGGTCCTGGCTGCTGGCCGAGCACAGCACCCGATGCGCGCCGGGCCGGATGAAGCGGCTGAAGTGGCCGAGGTAGTCGTAGGCGCTCTGCGGCATCAGCCGGTTCTGCTCCCGGTCCGCCAGCATCGGCGCGCTGCACAGGTTGCCGACGTGGTTGGGCCCGCCGGTCTCGTCCAGCAGCAGGTTCCAGTCGATCCAGCCCACGGTCCAGCGATTGAGGTCGTTGATGATGCTGCGCCCGTAGCGCTCGCCGGTCGCCCAGGAGCCGATATGCGGGCCGCCTTCCTGGCAGCCCTCGGTGAACAGCAGCTGCTTGTCCGGATAGGCGTCATGCAGCAGGCCGACGTGGTCGAAGTGGTCCTCGACATACCAGTGGAAACCGCAGCCCCAGACGTACTTCGCCGCCTCGGGGTCCGAGTAGACGACGTCGGCGCGCTGCACCATCTGGTCGCGGTTGTGGTCCCAGATCACGATGCGGATGCGCGCCAGGCCGGCCGCGTGCAGCGCCGGGCCGAGGTGGTCGCGGACGAAGTCGCGTTCCTCCTCGGCGCTGTAGACGCAGGAGTCCCAGCGCTGCACCGCGTCGGGTTCGTTCTGCACCGAGACGCCCCAGATCGGCACGCCCTCGGCCTCGTAGGCCTGGATGAACTTCACGTAGCACTGCGCCCAGGCGCTGGCGTATCGCGGCAGCAGCTTGCCGCCGTTGTTCATCTCGCCATTGGTCTTCATCCACGCCGGCGGACTCCAGGGCGAGACCAGCAGCTTCATCGGCCGGGCGGCGACCTTCATCGCGGCCTTGATCATCGGCAGCAGCGCGCGACGGTCGCGATCGATGCTGAAGTGGGCCAGCGCCTCATCGCCGGGGACCTCCGCATGGGCGTAGTTGCCCAGCGAGAAGTCGCAGCTGTTCATGTGCACCCGGTTGAAGGTGTAGCCGTGGCCGGCGCCGACGTCGAAGTAGGCCTGCAGCAGCGCGTTGGCCTCGGCGGGCGGCAGCTGCTGCCAGGTGGTCGCGGCGGCTTCGGTGAAGGCGCGCCGAAGCCCTCGATGCGCTGGAAGCGCCTGGCGCTGTTCACCACCAGCTTGGGCATGCCGGCGATCGCGGCATCGGCCATCAGCTGCGCGACCGGCTGCAGCGCCAGGTCGGGCTGCGCGGCCAGGCGCGTCGAACTCGCCAGGTCCGCGCCTTTGGCGGACAGCGTCCATCGCAGCGAGGCGCTGGCGCGCCCCGTCGTTGTCTCCGTCATGGGAATGCCTTTGTGCTGCGCGCTTATGAAAGCGCTTTCAAGCACCGAGCATAGAGGCACTCCGTCCGACGGTCAATCCAGGGATGGCCCCAGGAGCGCGAGCGCGCGAGGCCGCTCAGATCGCGATCGCGTCGAAGGCGATGGGGACGCCGCTGGTGGTGCCGGCATTGGGATTGCCGCGCGCGCCGGTCGCGAGGGGGGCGCCGGCTTCCGGCCACAGGGCGAGGCCGCCGGCCAGGCTCCAGGACTGCGCACGGCCGAGGCGGCGCAGCGCCCGCGCCGCCTGCGCGCTGCGATTGCCGCTGCGGCAGAAGAAGACCACCGGCGTGTCGGCCGGCAAGGCGCGCCAGCGCCGCAGGGCGTTGATCAGCGCGGACAGTGGCACCGCCTCGGGCGCGAGCGCCTCGTTCGGGCTCAGCCGCGCCTCGTAGGCCTCGCGCACGTCGACCAGCACCGGCTTCGGATGAGCGCCCTCGCCCAGCAGCGCCTGCAGGCCGGCCACGTCCAGCTCGACGCGTTCCGTCGACCGCGCGCAGGCCACGCGCGCGCCGCAGGCCATGGTCTGGTACTGGGTCGGCGCGAGGTCGTGCTCCAGCACCCCCTTCCCGATCGCGAAGGCCTCGGCGCTGAGCCGGCCCTTGAGCACGCCATCGAGCAGCGGCTGCGCCTCGCATTCGACCGCCAGCGTCGTGGCGAAGCGGTCGTCGTAGTCGTGTCCGGGCAGCAGCAGGCCGTCCAGGCCGACATTGCGCTCCAGCGTCTTCAGCGACGGCCCGAAGGCGGCCGCGCGCTCTGCGCGAAATCGCTGCGGCCGAGCGCGCCCGGCATCACCGTGTCGCCGACGAAGGTCGCGACCAGGTCGCCGCCGGCATGCAGGAGATAGGCGGTCGAGTCCTCGGTGTGGCCGGGGGTCGCCAGGCGCGACAGGCGATAGCCACCCAGCGCGATCACCTCGGCGCCCGCGGGCCAGCCCAGGGCATCTACCCGGCCCGGCCGGGCGTCCTCGGACAGCAACTCCGGCACCGCGTCGCGCAGCGCCTGCGCCGAGGAGGCGTGATCGCCGTGGCTGTGGGTGTCGAGCACCGCCGCCCGCGCATCGCTGAGCGCCGGCCCCTCGGTCTGGATCGGCGCCCGGGAGCCCATGCCGGCATTCATGTAGTCGGCCAGGCTCATGCCGGCGGCGTCGGCCTGGCGCAGCAGGGCCTCGTTGCGGATCCAGGCCGACAGCAGGCTGGTGATGTACCCGCCGCCGGAAACGGAGGACAGGTAGTGGAAGTCCCGCATGACGCCTTTGGCGGCGAGCCCCTGGATCACGCCCAGGCTGAAGGTCGCGCTGCGGATGCCGCCGCCCGACAGGCAGAGCGCCGCCGGAGCCTCATCCTCGCCCAGGCGATGGATCCAGGCGCGGAGCCACTTCAGGCGGGCATCGATCAGCGCCTCGCGCCACCGCTCGTAAGTCGCCCAGTCCGAGCTGACAGGGACTCGGGGATGGTCCTGCTTCCATCGTTGCCGCTGCGCTTCGTCGTCCCAGGGGGGCGGGACCTCGATCCGGCGGATCAGGGCCTGCAGACGCGGTCGCAGCGGGGGCAGCAGCGCCATGGCCTCGGCGATCAGGACCTCGTCGTCGCGCCGCGGCCATGGCTGTGCCAGCGTCTGGCGTTCGGACCCGTCTGGCACCGGGGGCGGTGCTTCGGGCGGGGGCGGTGCTGCTGCGGTCATGGCGGCCTCCCATTGGCTCGTACCGCCAATGTCCCGCGCCGCTTGCCCGCCGGCATCCGGGTTGATTCCGAGCCGTCCGCAACCTTGGGGATGAGCCAGGGACTGCGGCTGTCCCTCGTTCGCGTCAGGCGGTCAACCGCAATTCCGCTGTCAACCCACCCTCGGGCCGGTTGCTCAGCACCAGCGAGCCGCGCTGCCGCAGCGTCAATTCACGCGCGATGTAGAGCCCCAGCCCCGCGCCGCCCGTGTGGCGGTTGCGAGACTCCTCCAGCCGGTAGAAGGGCTCGAACACCGCTTCCAGCTGGTCGGGCGGGATGCCCGGCCCCGCATCCGTCACGCGCAGCCACGGCCCTTGCGCGTCGCGACCCACCTGAACCTCGGCGCGGCCGCCGTAGCGCACCGCGTTGCCGATCAGGTTGCCCAGCACCCGCCGCAGCGCCATCGGCTGGCCCTTGGCCAGCACCTGCGCGTCACCGCCCTCGAAACTCACCGGCATCGCCTGTTCGACCAGGTCGTCCGTCAGCGCCTGCGCCAGTGCGCCCAGGTCCACGTCTTGCAGCGGCTCGGCCGCGCCCGGCCCATCGCCGCGGAACAGCTCCATCACCGCGTCCACCAGCGCATTCATCTCGCGGATGTCCTCGACCGAGCGCTGACGCTGCAGCTCCTCGATGTCCAGCGTCTCCAGCCGCATCCGCAGCCGCGTCAGCGGCGTGCGCAGGTCGTGCGAGATCGCCGCCACCATCAGGCCGCGCTCGTTGAACTGGCGCCGCAGCTGCCGCGCCATCGCGTTGAAGACCTGCGCGCTTTCGCGGACCTCGCGCGTGCCGCGTCGCTCATCGAGCAGCGGCAGCGGCTCCTGCTTGTGCAGTGACTGGCCCAGCGCCTGCGAGGCTCGGACCAGGTCCCGCATCGGCCGCGCCAGCCAGCGCGACGCGATCCAGGCCGCCAGGCCCGTGACCAGCAGGCGGATGCCGTAATCCAGCGTCAGCTCCCAGCCGGTCAGCGCGCGGAACGGACCGCGCCACGGCGGCGCCTGCGCCTGGGGCTGCGCCGATGGCGGCGGCGGGAAGCCATGGAATTCGTCGCGTGACGGCATTGGGAGGTCGCCGGGCAGCGGCACGTCGTGTCCCGGGTCCTCCGGCGGTGGCTCGGATCGCGGATCCTGTAGTCCCTGCGGACCCTGCGGACCCTGCGGACCCTGCGGTCCGGACGGGTGCGGCGGCTCGCGCATCAGACCGGGCAGCGGTGGCAGCGACGGCGCCCCGGGCACGCGCGCGGCGGCGAACTCGCCGCGCGACCAAGTCACCACGCCGATGGCCAGCGCCTGCGCCGCCACCAGCGTGACCCACAGCAGCAGGAAGATCCGCCGCGCCAGGGTGTCGCCGAAAGCGCGCGCCAGCTGCTCTCGCCATGCGGCGAACCATCGCTGCCCGCGCGTCGGCCCGTTCAAGCCTGCACCTGGGCGTCGAAGAGATAACCCTCGCCCCGCATGGTGCGGATCAGGCGCGGTTCCTTGGGCGAGTCGCCCAGCTTCTGGCGCAGCCGGGAGATTGTCAGGTCCACGCTGCGGTCATTGACCTCCACGCCGGGCGCGCGCGTCAGCTCGATCAACTGCTCGCGGCTGAGCACGCGGCCGGGACGCTCGACCAGCGCGCTCAGCATGCGGAACTCCGCGCTGGACAGCGGCACCACGACCTGCTGCGGCGACACCAGCTGGCGCAGCAGCCGGTCGAAGGCCCAGCCCTCGAAGCGGAACTCGCGGCGCGTCTGCGCCTCGTGGTCGCCGCGGCGCGCGCGACGCCGGATCGCATGGATGCGGGCCACCAGCTCGCGGGGCTCGAAGGGCTTGGCGAGATAGTCGTCCGCGCCCATCTCCAGCCCGAGCACGCGGCTGATGGGGTCGCCATGCGCCGTCAGCATGATCACCGGCACCGACGGGTGGTGCTGCTGGATCCACTGGCACAGCGTCAGGCCGTTCTCGTCCGGCAGCATCAGGTCCAGCACGACGACGTCGAAGACCTGCATGGCCATCAGCCGGCGCATCTCGCGGCCGTCGGCCGCGGCGCTCACCGTCACGCTGAACTTCTGCAAGTACGCGTCGAGCGAGCGGCGGATCTCCGCGTCGTCGTCGACCACCAGACACCGCGTCATGCGCGCCTCCACGACCGCGGCCGGCGGCATGCCGGCCTGAGCCATGGACGATACACCGCGCGTCCCGTCGTCTGCGGGGAGCTGCATGGGCCGCGCCCTCAGACCGAGATGCCCACCGTCAGCGTCGCGGTGTAGCCGTTGGTGACGTCGCCGCTCAGCGTGGCCAGCTGCGTGGTGTAGCCGTCGCTGAAGACGTTGTCCGTCGAGAAGCTGATCCGGTTGAAGTTGGTCAGGCTGCTGCTGTAGCCGGACGCGGTGCTGTAGACCGTCGTGCAGACGTCGGTGGGGAACGCGATCTGCGAGGTCTTGATCTTGTTGGCGTAGGAGGTGGCCGCGCTGGCGCTCGGATAGACCTCGAAATGCATGTGGGGCATGCGGCCGTCGTAGCAGCCAGGGAAGATGGTCGTGAAGGTGACCGTGCCGTCGCTGCCGGTGCTTTGCACGCCGCGCAGGTAGTTCTCGTTGACGATGCTCGCGCTGTACAGCGAGTAGCGGCCCTCGCGGTCGCAGTGCCACAGGTAGATCGCGTAGCCCGAGAGGTCGGCGCAGCTGCTGTTGGTGTTGACCAGGTCGATCGTCAGCGTCAGCGGCACGCCGCCGGCCGTGCCGCTGGCGGTGCCGATGCTGCTGCGGATGTCGCTGCGCACGATGCCGCTGAGCGCCAGCGCGTTGGTCACGCCGCTGCCGTTGCTGTTGGAGCCGTCGCCGGGGTAGGGGCCGGCGGTCTCCTCCGGGATGACCGAGCAGCTGCCGGTGGTGCCGGTGCTGCCCGTGGATCCGGTGGAACCCGTCGATCCCGTGGATCCGGTGCTGCCGGTGCTGCCGGTGCTCACGGTGCTGGTGCCGGCGTCGGAGCCGCCCCCGCCGCATCCGATCAGCGACAGGCCGCCGATCCCGGCGAGGCCGGCGAGCAGGCCCAGGGCGCGGCGGCGCTGCTGCAGCACGGCGAGGTCGTGCGCCAGGCCCTGGTCATGGTCGTGGCCGCCCTCGTATTCGTGCGAGTGCGAGTGCGAGTGGTCGTGGGCGGGAGTGTGGCGATGAGGCTGCATGCGGGGCTCCGGAAGTGGATGACCCGCATTGGATCGAGGCGTCTTGTCCGGCGCTTATCGTCTTTGTGTCAAGGCCGACAAGCAGTGAAACAGGCAGGCCCCGCAGCCTTCAGTGCTGCACCTTCACCATGCCGGCGTAGACGCCGTCCCGGGCCATCAGCGCGTCGTGGTCGCCGGACTCGACCACCTGGCCGTCGGCCAGCACCTGGATGCAATCGGCGCGGCGGATCGTCGACAGCCGATGCGCGATCACGATCAGCGTCTTGCGACCCTGCCACTGCTCCAGCGCCTGCTGCACGGCGCGCTCGCTCTCGGTGTCGAGCGCGGAGGTCGCCTCGTCGAAGATCCACACCGGCGCGTCCTTGTAGAGCGCCCGCGCGATCGCCAGGCGCTGTCTCTGGCCGCCCGACAGCTTGCTGCCGTTGGCGCCCACCGTCGTGTCCAGTCCCTCAGGCAGCGACTGGACGAAGTCCCACAGCGCCGCCGCGCGCAGCACCTGCTCGAGCTTGGCGTCGTCGCGCTCCTGCGCGTAGGCGATGTTGTCCGCGATGGAGAGGTCGAACAGCACGATGTCCTGCGACACCACCGCGAACTGGCGCCGCAGGTTGGCTTTGGTCAGCTCGTCGATCGGCACGTCGTCCAGCAGGATGCGGCCGCTGTCCGGACGCTCGAAGCCCAGCAGCAGGTTCACCACCGAGCTCTTGCCCGCGCCCGAGCTGCCGACCAGCGCCGTCGTGCGGCCGGCCGGGATGTGCAGGTCCATGGCCGCGAGCGCGTCGCGGTTGGCGCCGGGATAACGCAGCGTGACCTGCTGCAGCGCGATGTCGCCGCGCACGTCGCGCAGCTCGCGGGTGCCGGTGTCGGGCTCGGGCGGCGTGTCCAGCAGGCCCATGCAGCCGCGTGCCACGACCAGCGCGTTGGTGATGGGCTGCATCACGTCGCTGAGGTGGCGCAGCCGCGAGCTCATGAAGAGCAGCGCGGCGACGAAGGACGCAAACTCGCCCACGCCGGTGCCGTTCACCCGCGACTGGTACAGCGCCAGGCTGACGATGATCGAGATGCCGACGCTGGCCATCAGCTGCGACAGCGGCTGCGCCATGGCGTTGGAGGCCGCCGTCTTCAGCGTGCTGCGCTGCACCTCGCGGGCGCGCTCGGCAAAGCGGCGGCGCTCGTAGTCGGCCGCGTCGAAGCTGCGCACCACGCGCCAGGCGCGGGTGACGTCCTCGATCACCGAGACCAGCCGCAGCTGCGCGTCATAGGCCCAGCTGCCCATACGCCGCACGCGCCGGTTGACCTTGCGCACCACGAAGGCCAGACCCGGCACGGTGATGAGCGAGAGCAGCGTCAGCTTCCAGTTGATGAAGAACAGGAATCCCATCAGCGCCAGCGCCGGCAGGCCGTCGCGCAGGATGGTGATCAGCGCGCCGGCGATCAGGGTGACGACATGCTGCGGATCGTTGACGACCTTGGTGACCGCGGTGGCGGGTTGAAGGCTGGTGTAGACGCGCGCGTCCGCGCGCAGCAGCACCTGCAGCAGCGCGGTGCGGATGTCCATCACCGTGCGCGAGATCGTCCAGTTCAGCATGTACTGGCCGCAGAAGGTGAACAGCCCGCGGACGGCGAACAGGCCGATCAGCACGATGGGCACCATCCAGATCGGGAAGCTGTAGTTCCGGTTGACCTCGGCCAGCGAGGGCCGCGACGGCGACGACGCCGCGGACGCGGACGGCGCGACCACGCCGGCCGACGATGCGATCGATGCGGCGGCGGTGGTTGAAGCGGCAGGCGCCACCGCCGGCGCGGACGCGGCCGGCGCGCCGCCCGGGATCGAGAAACCGGCGACGTTCGTGGACTTGGCGTTGAAGCCCTCGCCGAGCGCATAACCCAGCAGCTTGGGGATCAGCGGCTCGGTCGACGCCACCAGGACGAAGGCGATGACCGACAGCAGCAGGCCCCAGCGGTGCGGCTTCATGAAGCGCCAGAGGCGGCTCGCGGTGGGGCCGAGCGGTTCGGTGTCTTTGGCGGAGGCTTGATCGGTCATGGCGCAGGCCGGCGCCGGGTGCGAGGCACCGGCTCAGGCCAAGGGGATCGAAGGAGGAAGCGGCGATTGTGCCGGAGTCCCGGGTCGTCCCGGGCCGCCCCGATCGGGCCGGCGCGGCCGCGAGGGGGGCTCAGCGGCAGTCGTCGAGCCAGTCCGCCACCACCCGGGCGATGCGGCGCTTCCACCGCACCCACTTGTTGGGGGTCTCCCGGCGCACGAAGCTGCGGTGGTACCAGGCGGTGTCCACCAACTGGGGGGCTTCGCGGGCGATCAGGTCCAGGCTGGCCTGACGCAGGATCTGCCGTTCCTCCCAGGCGGTGCGGCCGTTGCGGTACACCTTCCCCCCGCTGGTCACCGGGCGGCGATGGCTGGCCATCACCGCGTCCAGCAACGCGGTGCGCGTCTGGCCGCGCAGTTGCTGGAGCGTCGGGATCATGAAGCGGTCCAGCCCCCAGGACGAGATGTTGTCCTGGTAATGCGCGCGCGCGGCCATGAACAGATCGCCGCGGTAGAACGGCATCATCACCTCGACCCAATCCACCTCGCGGTAGATGCGGTGCGGCTGATGCCGCATCCAATGATGGGAGTAGGGGCTGTCGTGGCTCAGCGAGGGCGAGAACACGTCCAGCCGCTCGCACCGGCCCAGGTGCAGCGCGGTGTTGATCTGCGCGACCGAGAGCAGGATGTCATCGTCGATGATGCCCACGTACTCGGGCCAGGGGCCATTCCCGACATTGGGTTCGACGTCGGCGATGGTGGCGGCCAGATGGTCGGCGAGGTGCTTGAAGATCTCCCCCTTGCACTCGGTCGCCGCGGCGAGCACGGTGACCGCCTGCCCGCGCAACTCACGCGGGCCCGGCGCCTGGCGGCCGGTGTAGTCGAACAGGACCCAGTCGAACTCGGGTGTGGCGTCCAGGTGCATCAGGCCCAGCGGCAGGCTGACGCCATCCCAGGACACCAGCACGAGGGGACGCCGGACCGCGTCGCGCGGCCGGTCTTCGGAATACAAGCTCATCCGTCTTCAGGCCTGCGGCGGTTCCAGCAGGTCCTGCGCCGTCTTCAGCGAGGCGGCGACGATCTGGTCCATGTTGTAGTAGCGATACTGCGCCAGGCGGCCAACGAAGGTGACGCCCTCGGCCTTGTCCGCCATCTCGGCGTAGCGCTTGTAGAGCGCCTCGTTCTCGGGCCGCGGCACCGGGTAGTACGGGTCGCCCTCGGCCTGCGGGTACTCGCGCACGATCGACGTGCCGGCATGCGTCTCGCCGGTCAGATGCTTGAACTCCGTGATCCGGGTGTAATCGTGGTCGTTGGGATAGTTGACCGTGCCCACCGGCTGCACCTGCGCGGTGGTGGGCAGGTGCTCATGGTCGAAGCGCAGGCTGCGGTAGGGCAGCGGGCCGTGGCAGTGATCGAAAAATGCATCGATCGGGCCGGTGTAGATGATGTGCGCGCCGGGGAAGTCGCCGCGAACATCCTGGAAGTCCACGCCGGTGCGGACCGTGATGGCGGGATGATCCAGCAGGCGCTCGAACATCGCGGTGTAACCATCCGCCGGCATGAACTGGAAGGTGTCGCCGAAGTAGCGGTCGTCATCGTTGCTGCGCGTCGGGATGCGCGCCGCCACGCCGGCCGAGAGCTGCGAGAGGTCCAGCCCCCACTGCTTCTTCGTGTAGCCCCGGAAGAACTTGTCGCACAGGTCGCGGCCGACACTGTTCAGCACCACGTCCTCGCTGGTCTGGATCGGGTCGCGCGGCTCGCGCACCGTCTCCAGGTAGCCCTGCACCTCGTCCTCGGTCAGCGACAGGCCGTAGAGCTGGTTGATCGTCGTGCGGTTGATCGGGATCGGCAGCAGCTGCTCGCCGACCTTCGCCAGCACCCGGTGCTCGTAGAAGCGCCAGGTGGTGAAACGGGACAGGAACTCGAAGACCTTCTTCGCGTTCGTGTGAAAAATGTGCGGACCGTACGGGTGGATCAGCACGCCGTGGGCATCGCGTTCGTCGTAGGCATTGCCGCCAATGTGCGGCCGCTTGTCGATCAGGTGGACGGTCTTGCCAGCATCGGCCAGCACGCGCGCGCAAACCGAACCGGCGAAGCCGGCGCCGACGATGAGGTAATCAGTCTTCATGGTTCGGCCTGGCGGCCGTCTCCTGCTTCTGGATATGCGCGGATTGTGGCCGCGCCCGGCGGGGAAGGGACTCGGAACAACCCAGTTTTGGGGCGGGATTCTCGCTCTCCTGCGCAACGCTCGGAATTCACTCTGGATCGAGGACTGCCCCGCCCGGCGGCGTGGCGGGGCAACGCTGGACCGAGGACTGCCAGTACAACGAGTCCGAATTCGCGCAGATGGTGGCGGACCGCTACCAGACCGATCACCACGTGGAGATGGTCCAGAGCGACGACTTCGACCTGATCGACACGCCTGGCGCGGCTCTACGAC
>NZ_VOSR01000378.1:0-5900 GCF_007997345.1 Mitsuaria sp. TWR114 | reverse complement strand
GCTGGCCGACCTGGTCGTGATCAACAAGGCGGACCTGGACGACGCCGCGGCGACGCGGGCGCAGGCGCAGATCACGTCCTCGCTGCGGCTGTACGGGCTGCATGGCCGGCCCGACCACGCCCATCACGACACGGCGATCTGGCATCCGCGGGTGATGCGGATGTCGGCGCTCAAGGGCGAGGGCGTCGACGCCTTCTGGCGCGCGGTGACCGAGTTCCAGGCGCTCCAGCAGGCCAACGGCGCTTTCGAGGAGAAACGCCAGCAGCAGGCGCTGGCGTGGATGTGGGAGCGCATCCAGTCGGGCCTGAAGCAGCAGTTCAAGGCGGCGCCCGCGGTGCGCGGCGCGCTCGAGGACATCACGGCGCGGGTGCTCGGCGGGCAGCTCGCGGCGTCGACGGCGGCGCGGGAGCTGCTGACGAAGTTTTCCGGAGACAGGAATTCCGAGGATTCAAAGGACCAACGACATGCATGACATCCAACAGATGCTCGAGGACAAGCGCGAGCAGGCGCGCCAGGGTGGCGGCGAGAAGCGCATCGCGGCCCAGCATGCCAAGGGCAAGCTGACCGCGCGCGAACGGCTGGACCTGCTCTTCGACGACGGCACCTTCGAGGAATGGGACATGTTCGTCGAGCACCGCTGCGTCGACTTCGGCATGGCGGACAACAAGATCCCGGGCGACGGCGTCGTCATCGGCTACGGGATGATCAACGGCCGGCTGGCCTTCGCCTTCAGCCAGGACTTCACCGTCTTCGGCGGCGCGCTGTCCGAGGCCCATGCCGAGAAGATCTGCAAGGTGATGGACCAGGCGATGAAGGTCGGCGCGCCGGTGATCGGCCTGAACGACTCCGGCGGCGCGCGCATCCAGGAGGGCGTGGCCTCGCTGGGCGGCTACGCCGAGGTGTTCCAGCGCAACGTGATGGCCTCCGGCGTGATCCCGCAGATCAGCATGATCATGGGCCCCTGCGCCGGCGGCGCGGTGTACTCGCCGGCGATGACCGACTTCATCTTCATGGTCAAGGACAGCAGCTACATGTTCGTCACGGGGCCCGAGGTGGTGAAGACCGTGACGCACGAGGAAGTGACGGCCGAGGAGCTGGGCGGCGCCTCGACGCACACGGCGCGCAGCGGCGTCGCGGATCTGGCCTTCGAGAACGACGTCGAGGCCATCCTGATGCTGCGGCGCTTCTTCAACTACCTGCCGTTGAACAACCGCGAGAAGGCGCCGTGCCGCCCGAGCGGCGATCCCGGCGCGCGGCTGGATCATTCGCTCGACACGCTGGTGCCGGACAACCCGAACAAGCCCTACGACATGAAGGAGCTGATCCTCAAGGTCGTGGACGACGGCGACTTCTTCGAGCTGCAGGCCGAGAACGCGAAGAACATCCTGACCGGCTTCGCCCGCATGGAGGGGCAGACGGTGGGCATCGTTGCCAACCAGCCGCTGGTGTTGGCGGGCTGCCTCGACATCAAGAGCAGCATCAAGGCGGCGCGTTTCGTGCGCTTCTGCGATGCGTTCAACATCCCGGTGATCACCTTCGTCGACGTGCCGGGCTTCATGCCGGGCACTTCGCAGGAGTACGGCGGCATCATCAAGCACGGCGCCAAGCTGCTCTACGCGTATGCGGAGTGCACGGTGCCCAAGGTGACGGTGATCACGCGCAAGGCCTATGGCGGCGCGTATGACGTGATGAGCTCCAAGCACCTGCGCGGCGACGTCAACTTCGCCTGGCCCAATGCCGAGATCGCGGTGATGGGCGCCAAGGGCGCGGTGGAGATCATCTTCCGCGAGGACAAGAACGATCCGGCCAAGCTGGCCGCGCGCGAGGCCGAGTACAAGGCGCGCTTCGCCAACCCGTTCGTGGCCGGGGCGCGCGGCTTCATCGACGACGTCATCCAGCCGCACGAGACGCGCAAGCGCATCTGCCGCTCGCTGGTGATGCTCAAGGACAAGCAGCTCGAGAACCCGTGGCGCAAACACGGGAACATCCCCCTCTGACCGGCGCGCAGGAGACGCAGAACATGTTCAAGAAGATCCTGATCGCCAATCGCGGTGAGATCGCGTGCCGCGTGATCAAGACGGCCAAGAAGATGGGCATCGCCACGGTGGCGGTGTATTCGGAGGCGGACAAGGACGCCCGCCACGTGGAGCTGGCCGACGAGGCCGTGCTGCTGGGCCCGGCGCCCTCGCGCGAGTCCTACCTGGTGGCCGACAAGATCATCGCCGCGGCGAAGCAGACCGGCGCCCAGGCCATCCATCCCGGCTATGGATTCCTGTCGGAGAACGAGGACTTCGCGCGCCGCGTGGAGGAGGAAGGCCTGGTCTTCATCGGGCCCAAGCATTACTCGATCGCGGCGATGGGCGACAAGATCGCCTCGAAGAAGCTCGCGGGCGAGGCGCAGGTCAACACCATCCCCGGCCACAACCAGCCGATCGAATCGCCCGACGAGGCCGTGGCCATCGCCCATCGCATCGGCTACCCGGTGATGATCAAGGCGAGCGCGGGCGGCGGCGGCAAGGGGCTGCGCGTCGCGTTCAACGACAAGGACTGCCACGACGGCTTCACCAGCTGCCGCAACGAGGCGCGCGCGAGCTTCGGCGACGACCGCGTGTTCATGGAGAAATTCGTCGAGTCCCCGCGCCACATCGAGATCCAAGTGCTGGGCGACGCACAGGGCAACGTGGTTTACCTGTGGGAGCGTGAGTGCTCGATCCAGCGCCGCCACCAGAAGGTGATCGAGGAGGCGCCGTCGCCCTTCATCAGCGAGGCCACGCGCCGCGCGATGGGCGAGCAGGCGGTGGCGCTGGCCAAGGCGGTGAAGTACCAGAGCGCGGGCACGGTGGAGTTCGTGGTCGGCAAGGACCAGTCCTTCTACTTCCTGGAGATGAACACGCGGCTGCAGGTCGAGCATCCGGTCACCGAGTGCATCACCGGGCTGGACCTGGTGGAGCTGATGATCCGCGTTGCCGCGGGCGAGCCGCTGCCGTTCAAGCAGGACGAGATCCGGCGCGAGGGCTGGGCGATCGAATGCCGCATCAACGCGGAGGATCCCTTCCGCAACTTCCTGCCGTCGACCGGCCGGCTGGTGAAGTACCAGCCGCCGGAGACCTCGATGGAGGCGGCCGGCGAGGCGCGCTTCGGCGTGCGCGTGGACACCGGCGTCTTCGACGGCGGCGAGATCCCGATGTTCTACGACTCGATGATCGCCAAGCTGATCGTGCACGGCCGCGACCGCGACGACGCGATCGCCAAGATGCGCGAGGCGCTCAATGGCTTCGTGATCCGGGGCATCTCGAGCAACATCCCGTTCCAGTCGGCGCTGCTGGCGCATCCGGACTTCCGCTCGGGCGACTTCAACACCGGCTTCATCGCGCAGCACTACGGCAGCGGCTTCCACGCCGAGGACGTGCCGCACGACGATCCGGACTTCCTGGTGGCGCTGGCCGGCTTCATCCGCCGCAAGGCCCGCGAGCGCGAGGCCGGCATCACCGGCCAGCTGCCGGGGCATGAGGTCCGCATCGAGCATGACTATGTCGCCGTGGTCAGCGAAGGGCAGGGCAGCTTCCGGCGGTATCCGCTCAACATCACCGAGTACGTCGGCGCGCAGGGCGAGGCGTTGATCCACGTCGGCGCCGAGGGCGCGGATGGCGTCGAGGGCCGCGGCCAGGCGCAGGGCGGCGGCAAGTCCTACCGCATCGTCAGCACTTCGCGGCTGAACGACACGCGGCTCTTCGGCACCGTGAACGGACGGCCCTTCGTCGCCCAGGCCGAGCGCGGCACGCCGAGGGCGCCGCTGGCCTATCGCATCCAGCACAACGGGCGCGCGATCGAGGTGACGGTGCTGTCGCCGCGCGCGGCGGAGCTGCACCGGCTGATGCCCTACAAGGCGCCGCCGGACACCAGCAAGCTGCTGCTGTCGCCGATGCCGGGGCTGCTGGTCCACATCGCCGTGCAGCCGGGGCAACTGGTGCAAGCCGGCGAACGGCTGGCGGTGATCGAGGCGATGAAGATGGAGAACATCCTCACCGCGACGCAGGACGTGAAGGTCGCCGAGGTGCTGGCCAAGGTGGGCGAGAGCCTGGCGGTCGACCAGCCGATCGTGCGTTTCGAATGAAGGGGCAGGCCATGACCGCATCCGCAACGAGCACCGCATCGACGACCGCATCCACGACCGCCGCGGCGAAGCCCTACCGCATCCTCGGCATCCAGCAGATCGCGATCGGCGGCCCGGACAAGACGGCGCTGCGCCGGCTGTGGGTGGACGTGCTGGGGCTGCAGGTCACCGGCAACTTCGTCTCGGAGCGCGAGAACGTCGACGAGGACATCTGCGCCATCGGCAGCGGGCCGCACAAGGTCGAGGTCGACCTGATGCAGCCGCTGGATCCGGAGAAGAAACCGGCGGTGCATGCGACGCCGCTGAACCACGTCGGCCTGTGGGTCGATGACCTGCCGAAGGCGGTCGAGTGGATGACGGCCAACGGCGTGCGATTCGCGCCGGGCGGCATCCGCAAGGGCGCGGCGGGCCACGACATCTGCTTCATCCATCCGAAGAGCAATGACGAGTTCCCGATCGGGGGCGAGGGCGTGCTGATCGAGCTGGTGCAGGCGCCGGAGGAGGTGGTGAAGGCGTTGGGAGGCGGTTGAGCGCGGCCGAGCGCGGCGGACCCGGCCCGCCCGGCGTCGGCCGGAGCGACTCAATCGACCAGGATGTTCCGGTTCTTCAGCGTCAGGTGGATCTTGTCGCCGACCGTGTCCTTGTTGAACGGCTTGACGATGTAGCCGGTCGCGCCGAGCTGCGCGGCGCGGATGATGTCTTCCTTGCGGCCCTCGGCGGTGACCAGCAGCACCGGGATCGTGCGCAGCGCGTCGCCTTCGGGTTTGGTGCGCAGCGCCTCCAGCAGCTGGAAGCCGTTCATCACCGGCATGTTGACGTCGCTGAGCACGAAGTGCACCGGCTCGCCGGATTCGGCCGACAGCTCCAGCTGCCGCAGCGCCGCCTTGCCGTCCTCGGCCTCCAGGATCTTCTTGAAGCCGAGCTCGCGCAGCAGCCCGGAGATGATTCGGCGCATGGTCGAGAAGTCGTCGACCACCAGGAAACAGAATTCTTCGCGCTTGATCGTCGTGACCATCTGACACCTCTTCAGGCGGGGAATCGTAGCGCGGCAGGATCCGCGCCCGAGCGCCCGGCGCGCGTCACGCGACCTCGTCCAGCAGCGCGCCCAGCATCGACGTCGCCGGCGAGCGCCGGCCCACCGGCTCCTCCTCGGCGCGAGCCGTCGTCGGTGCCGTCGGTGCCGTCGGCGGGGCGCTGCGGGCCGCGGCCTTCGCCTGGGCGGCTTCCGCGGCCGCCTTCTGGATCTGCGCGATCTGCTCCATCACCACCTGCATCTGCGTCTGGAGCAGCTTCTGGCGCTTGTCCTTGGCGGACGCGTCCATCGTCGAATCGGT
The DNA here is from genome assembly GCF_007997345.1 of Mitsuaria sp. TWR114. Lineage (NCBI taxonomy): Bacteria > Pseudomonadati > Pseudomonadota > Betaproteobacteria > Burkholderiales > Sphaerotilaceae > Roseateles > Mitsuaria sp. TWR114. The sequence goes on along the minus strand of NZ_VOSR01000378.1, from coordinate 452 downwards.
CGCCAGGTCCTTCATCTGCTTCTGCAATTGCTTGAGCTGGGCCTGCAGGCGGGCGATCTGCGCATCGCTGCCCGACCCCGAAGGCGCGGACGTGGACGATCCGGCGGGGGCGGCGGCGGTGGGAACGGCGACATGCATGGAAACTCCTTCGGCAACCCTCGGGATATCGACCGCCGGGGGCAGGTCTTGAGCGTCGTCCGGGCGCATGCCGCGCAGCGCGCCGGCGCGCCTGTCGCCGCGAGGGGCAAGCCCGTGCGGGTAGCATCGCCGGATGAGCGCCACCCATCCCGATCCCGTCGCCGAACTGCTGCGGCACGCCGCCACCACCTACATCGCACCGCGCTTCCGCCGCCTGGCGGATGACGACGTGATGCAGAAGGCGCCCGGCGAATGGGTCACGACGGTGGACCGGGAGGTCGAGGCCTTCCTGACCCCCGAGCTGCGCGCGCTGG
>NZ_VOSR01000377.1:0-6534 GCF_007997345.1 Mitsuaria sp. TWR114 | reverse complement strand
GCCGACGGTGCCGCCGATCATCACCTCGCCCAGCGGCTGCGGCGTCGCGTAGCTCTTGCCCTCGTTCATGCGGCCGCGCATGTAGGGATCCAGGCTGAGGTAATGGTTGCGCACCAGCACCTGGCCGTCGGCCACGGTCGGCACCGGCGTGCTGACCAGCTTGAAGTTGTCGGTGCCGGGTTCACCGGTGGGGCGGGAGGCCAGCAGGATCTGGCGGTTCGTCGTGCTCATGCGTTTCTCCTCGTGAGCGGGAAATCGGAAGGGGTCGGTTGAACGGGGATCGCCGCCGGGCCGTCGGGCGCTCAGCCCTCGGTGCGCTGCAGCGCCTTGAGGCTGCGGCCCTTGCCGGGCAGCGCCTTGAGGTACTTGAAGGTGCCGGTGGAATGGGCGCAGAGCCGGCCGTCCTCGCCGTAGACCGAGCCGTCGCAGAAGGCCATCGTCGTCGAGCGGTGCAGCAGCCGGCCCACCGCGCGCAGCGCGCCCTCGCCGGGGCGCATGAAGCTGGTCTTCATCTCCACCGTCACCACGCCGGGGCCGAAGCCCGGCTGGTCGCGGTGGCGCTGCGCGCCGCATGGGCCATGGCGACGTCCAGCAGCGTCATCAGCACGCCGCCATGCGCCACCTCCCACGAGTTCAGGTGGAGTTCGCGGATGTCGACCCGCAACTCGGCCTCGCCCTCGTCGATGCGCACGAGCTCGAAGCCCAGCTGCTGGACGAAAGGAATGTGGACGGGAAATTTCAGCGGCGGCTCTTCAGTCACGACAACCTCGGATCACAGCGCGCGATGCGCGTAGGGGGCGGAGCCATTCAGCTGCCGTGGACGGCGGAGACGCCACCATCGACGGCGAGGATCTGCCCGGTGATGTGCTTTCCGGCGCGGCTCGCGAACAGCAGGGCGGCGCCCTTGAGGTCCTCATCATCGCCGATGCGCTTGAGCGGCGCGTGCTCGGCCAGCTTGTCTTCGCCGATCGCCGCCATCAGGCCCTTGGTCATCTTGCTGGGGAAGAAGCCCGGCGCCAGCGCGTTGACGGTGATGCCGTGCACGCCCCACTCGCCGGCCAGCGCGCGGGTGAAGTTCACCGCCGCGCCCTTGCTGGTGTTGTAGGCGATGGTCTTCATCATCCCGCTGTTGCCGCCCAGGCCCGCGATCGAGGCCACGTTGATGATGCGGCCCGACTTGCGCGGGATCATGCTGCGTCGCGCCACTTCCTGGCTCATCACGAACAGGCTGCGGATGTTCAGGTCCATCACCTTGTCCCAGGCCTCGACCGGATGGTCCTCGGCCGGCGCGCCCCAGGTGGCGCCGGCGTTGTTCACGAGGATGTCGATCTTGCCGAGCCTGGCCACCGTCTGCTCGACGATGCCGCGCGCCTGCGCCTCATCCGAAGCATCGGCCGCGATCCATTGCGCGTCGATGCGCGCGCCTTCAGGTGCGCCGCGGCCTCCTCGAGGTCGGCCGCCTTGCGCGAGCTCAGCATCAGCGTCGCGCCGGCCTCGCCCAGCGCCTCGGCGATCTGCAAACCCAGCCCGCGCGACCCACCGGTCACCAGCGCCACCTGGCCGCTCAGGTCGAAGAGGTCCTGCACCTTGCTGCTCATCGTCGTCTCCTTGATGTCTTGAGGTCGTTGATGTCGTCGTCGTTGTCGATGTCGTCGTTGATCGCCCGGCCGGTCACCGGCGGCGGCGCTCAGAACCAGGCGTCGCGCATCTCGCGCGTGAGCGCCTCGCGCCGCGCGACCACGCCCAGCCAGGCCGTGACCTTGGGCAACTCGTAGGCGAAGAAATAGCGCTGCGCAGCGCGCTTGCCCTGGGCGAAGTCGTCGTCCCGCCCTTCGAGCGCGAGCACCACGTCCAGCCAGATCCACGCCAGCACGGTGTGGCCGAAGGCCTGCAGGTAGGGCGTGGCATTGGCCAGCGCCTCCTCCGGCTCGCCGGTGGACCAGGCCTTCTTCGTCGCGCCGCCGACCGCGGCCAGCGCCGCGCCGAGTTCATTGGCGGCCTCCGCCAGCCCCGGCACCTGGCCGGCGCGCTGCGCGGTGTCGCTGATGCGCGTGGCCAGCGCCATCAGCGCCTGGCCGCCGTCCATCACCACCTTGCGGCCCAGCAGGTCCAGCGCCTGGATGCCGTGCGTGCCCTCGTGGATCATGTTCAGGCGGTTGTCGCGCCAGTACTGCTCCACCGGGAAGTCGCGGGTGTAGCCATAGCCGCCCAGCACCTGGATCGCCAGCGAGTTGGCCTCCAGGCACCACTCGCTGGGCCAGCTCTTGGCGATGGGGATGAGCACCTCCAGCAGCCGCTTCGCGGCCGCGGACTCGTCGGCGCTGCCGGTGTGCTGCTCGTCGACGAGGCGCGCGCAGAACAGCTCCAGCGCCAGCCCGCCCTCGACATAGCTCTTCTGCGCCAGCAGCATGCGCTTGACGTCGGCGTGCTCGATGATCGGCCGCTGCGGCTGGGCCGCGTCCTTGCCGGCCGCCGTCATCGGCCGGCCCTGCGGGCGCTGGCGCGCGTAGTCGAGGCTGGCCTCGTAGCCGGCGTAGCCCAGCATCACCGCGCCGAGGCCGACGCCGATGCGGGCCTCGTTCATCATGTGGAACATGCAGCGCAGGCCCTCGCCCGGCTGGCCGACGAGGTAGCCGATCGCGCCGCGCCGGCCGCCCGGCGTGTGGCGGCCCTCGCCGAAGTTGAGCAGGCAGTTCGTCGTGCCGCGATAGCCGAGCTTGTGGTTCAGGCCCGCGAGCGTCACGTCGTTGCGCTCGCCGGTCAGGCGGGCATCGGTGTCGACGAGGTGCTTGGGCACGATGAACAGCGAGATGCCTTTCGTCCCGGGCAGCGGCTTGCCATCGGGCCCGGGGATCTTCGCGAGCACCAGGTGGACGATGTTCTCAGTGAGCTCGTGCTCGCCGCCGGAGATCCACATCTTGTTGCCGGTCAGCCGGTAGCGCGGGCCCAGCGGATCGGCCTGAAAGCCGTCGCCATCGGGCTCAGCGCGCGTGGCGACGTCGGACAGCGACGAGCCCGCCTGCGGCTCCGACAGGCACATGGTGCCGAACCAGCGCCCGCTGAACTCGTTCATCGCGAACACCTCGCGCTGCGCCGGCGTGCCGTGCGCCATCAGCAGGTTGGCGTTGCCGTTGGTGAGCATCGCGTAGCCGCCCATGGCCACGCTGGCCTTGCTGAAGAAGCAGTTGGCGGCCATCTCGACGACGCAGGGCAGCTGCATGCCGCCGTGCTCGTAATCCTGCGCGGCGGCCAGCATGCCGGACCCGACATAGGCCGCGAGCGCCTCGTGCGTCGCCGCGGGCAGATGAACGCGTTCGCCGTCGAAGCGCGGCTCCTCGGTGTCGGCGAGGCGGTTGAACGGTGCGAACTTCTCGCGGGCGATCTTCTCGCAGGTGTCGAGCACCGCATCGAAGGTCTCCCGCGAGTGCTCCGAGAAGCGCTCGCGAGCCGACAGTCGGTCGACCTTCAGCCAGCGGTACAGCAGGAAGTCCAGGGTCTGGCGCATGAGCACCTCACGAAGGAGGCGGGGCGCAGCCCGCCGACATATCAAGCGGAGCCCGGGGATCCGGCTCTGCCGGGCCCTCGGGCTCGCCCCCTGAGGGGGCCGGCGTCAGCCGGTAGGGGGGTGCTCGTCAGAGCACTTCGAAGACCCCCGCGGCGCCCATGCCGCCGCCGATGCACATCGTCACGCAGACGCGCTTGGCGCCGCGGCGCTTGCCCTCGATCAGCGCATGGCCGGTCAGGCGCTGGCCCGACACGCCGTAGGGATGGCCGATCGCGATCGCGCCGCCGTTGACGTTGAGCCGGTCCATCGGGATGCCCAGCTTGTCCGCGCAGTACAGCACCTGCACCGCGAAGGCCTCGTTGAGCTCCCACAGGTCGATGTCGGAGACCTTCAGGCCCAGGCGCGCCAGCACCTTGGGCACGGCGAAGACGGGGCCGATGCCCATCTCGTCGGGCTCGCAGCCCGCCACCGCGAAGCCCAGGAAGCGGCCCAGCGGCTTGAGGCCCTTCTTCGACGCATAGGACTCGCTGACGATCGCGCAGGCGCCGGCGCCGTCGCTGAACTGGCTGGCATTGCCCGCGGTGACCACGCCGCCGGGCAGCGCGGTGCGGATGTCCTTGATGCTCTCGTAGGTCGTGCCCACCCGCAGGCCCTCGTCGACGGAGACGGTGACCTCGCGGGTCATCATCCCGCGCACCTTGTCGGCGACGCCGGCCATCACGGTGATCGGCACGATCTCGGCGTTGAACAGGCCTTCGGCCTGCGCGGCGCAGGCGCGCTGCTGCGAGGCCGCGCCGTAGCGGTCCATGCGCTCCTTGGGGATCTTGTAGCGCTGCGCGACGTTCTCGGCCGTCTGCAGCATGGACCAGTAGATCTCGGGCTTGTGCGCCGACAGCCAGCTCTCATGGCCCATGTGGCGGTTGGCCTCGTTCTGCACGCAGGAGATGCTCTCCACGCCGCCGGCCACGAACACCTCGCCCTCGCCCGCGATGATGCGCTGCGACGCGGTCGCGATGGTCTGCAGGCCGCTGGAGCAGAACCGGTTGATGGTCTGTCCGGACACGGTCACCGGCAGGCCGGCGCGCAGCGCGATCTGGCGCGCGATGTTGCCGCCGGTGGCGCCCTCGGGCGTGGCGCAGCCCATCAGCACGTCCTCGACCTCGCCGCCCTCGATGCCGGCGCGTTCCAGCGCCGCGCGGACCACATGGCCGCCCAGGGTCGCGCCGTGGGTCATGTTGAAGGACCCCTTCCAGCTCTTGGCGAGCGGGGTGCGGGCCGTGGAAACGATCAATGCCTTGCTCATTCTGTTGCTCCTGTTCGCGTCCGCGGGGTCAGTCGTTGAAGCCCTTGCCCTGGTCGGCCAGGCGCTTGAGCAGCGGAGCCGGTTCCCAGAACTTCGCGTCGTCATGCGGGTTGCGCGCGAAACGCTTCATCGCCTGCACGACGTTGTAGAGACCGACCGTGTCGGCGTAGCACATCGGACCGCCGCGCCACAGCGGGAAGCCGTAGCCGGTGAGGTAGACCATGTCGATGTCGGAGGCGCGCAGCGCGATGCCCTCCTCCAGGATGCGCGCGCCTTCGTTGACCAGCGCGTAGACCAGGCGGTGCACGATCTCCTCGTCGCTGATCTTGCGCGGCGTGATGCCCAGCGCCGAGCGGTGCATGTCGATCATCTCCAGCACGGTCCTGGACGGGATCGCGTCGCGCTTGCCCGGCAGGTAGTCGTACCAGCCGGCGCCGGTCTTCTGGCCGAAGCGGCCCATCTCGCACAGCAGGTCGGCGGTCCTGGAGTAGCGCAGGTCCGGCTTCTCCTGGTAGCGGCGCTTGCGGATGTACCAGCCCACGTCGTTGCCGGCCAGGTCGCCCATGCGGAACGGGCCCATCGCGAAGCCGAAGCGCTCCATCGCCTTGTCGACCTGCTGCGGCGTGCAGCCTTCCTCGAGCAGGAAACCGGCCTGGCGGCTGTACTGCTCGATCATGCGGTTGCCGATGAAGCCGTCGCACACGCCGGAGACCACGCAGGTCTTGCGGATCTTCTTGCCCAGCGCCATCACGGTGGCGAGCACGTCCTTGGCGGTGGCCGCGCCGCGCACCACCTCCAGCAGCTTCATCACGTTGGCCGGGCTGAAGAAGTGGGTGCCGATGACGTCCTGCGGCCGCTTGGTGAAGGCCGCGATCTTGTCGACGTCCAGCGTCGAGGTGTTGGAGGCCAGGATCGCGCCGGGCTTCATCACCTCGTCGAGCTGGCGGAAGACCTGCTCCTTGACGCCGATGTCCTCGAAGACGGCCTCGATGACGAGGTCGGCCGAGCCGATGTCGCCGTAGTTCAGCGTGGTGTCCAGCAGGGCCATGCGCTGCGCGTAGCGGTCCTCCTTGAGCTTGCCCTTCTTGACCTGCGCCTCGTAGTTCTTGCGGATGGTGGCGATGCCGCGGTCCAGCGCCTCCTGCTTCATCTCGAGGATCGTCACCGGGATGCCGGCGTTGAGGAAGTTCATCGCGATGCCGCCACCCATCGTGCCGGCGCCGATGATGGCCACCTTGTCGACGCGGCGCAGCGGCGTGTCCTCGGGCACGTCGGGGATCTTGGAGGCGGCTCGCTCGGCGAAGAAGGCATGGCGCAGCGCCTTGGACTCGGGCGTCAGCATCAGTTGCTGGAAGGCCTCGCGCTCGGCGCGCATGCCGTCCTCGAACTTCATCGAGACCGCGTTGGCCACCGTCTCCACGCACTGCAGCGGCGCCGGGAAGTTCTTGGACATCGCGCCGACGGTGTTGCGCGCGAACTGGAAGTAGGCCTGCGCCTCGGGATGCTGCGCCTTGATGTCGCGCACGCGCGGCAGCGGGCGCTTGTCGGCGATCTCCATCGCGAACTGGACGGCGCCGTCGATCAGGTCGCCGTCGATGAGCTTCTGGAACAGCACCTGGCCGGGCACCTGCGCGAGCTGCTCGCTGACCACCGGCTCGCCGCTGACGATCATGTTGAGCGCGGGCTCGACGCCCAGCGCGCGCGGCAGGCGCTGCGTGCCGCCGGC
>NZ_VOSR01000376.1:0-6071 GCF_007997345.1 Mitsuaria sp. TWR114 | reverse complement strand
CCGCGACGCTGTCGTTCAGAACAGCGCCTCGTCCATTTCCATCAGCGGGTTCAGGCCAGCGCGGGCGGTGCGGATCAGGCTCGCGGTTTCCGGCAGCAGCTTGGCGAAGTAGAAGCGCGCCGTCGCCAGCTTGGCGGTGTAGAACGGATCGCCCGAGTCCTTCTTCTCCAGCGCCAGCTTGGCCATGCGCGCCCACATGTAGGCGAAGCACAGGTGGCCGACGACGCGCAGGTAGTCCACCGCGGCGGCACCGACTTCATCGGGGTTCTGGAAGGCCTTCATGCCGATCTCGGTGGTCAGCTTGGTGACCTTGTCGCCGATGTCGGCCAGCGGATTGATGAACTCCTGCATCGCCTCGCTCGTGCCCTCTTCCTCGACGAACTCGGCGATCTTCTTGCCGAACTTCTTCAGCGTCGCGCCGTTGTTGCCCAGGATCTTGCGGCCCAGCAGGTCCAGCGACTGCACGGTGTTCGTGCCCTCGTAGATCATGTTGATGCGGGCGTCGCGGACGAACTGCTCCATGCCCCACTCGTGGATGTAGCCGTGGCCGCCGAAGACCTGCATGCAGTGCGAGGTGGCGATCCAGCCGTTGTCCGTGATGAAGGCCTTGATGATGGGCGTCAGCAGCGCGACCTCGTCCTCGCAGGCCTTGGCCTCGTCGGCGTCGTCGCTGGACAGGGCCTTGTCCAGCTGCAGCGCCACGTAGGCCGACAGCGCGCGGCCGCCTTCGGCGTAGGCGCGGGCGGTCAGCAGCATCTTGCGGACGTCGGGGTGGACGATGATCGGATCGGCCGGCTTGTCCGGCGCCTTCGGGCCCGACAGCGCGCGCATCTGGATGCGGTCCTTGGCGTAGGCGACGGCGTTCTGGTACGCGACCTCGGTCAGGCCCAGCGACTGGTTGCCCACGCCCAGGCGGGCGGCGTTCATCATCACGAACATCGCCTGCAGGCCCTTGTTGGGCTGGCCCACCAGCGTGCCGACGGCGCCGTCCAGCACGATCTGCGCGGTGGCGTTGCCGTGGATGCCCATCTTGTGCTCCAGGCCGCCGCAGTAGACCGGGTTGCGCTCGCCCAGCGAGCCGTCGGCGTTGACCTTGAACTTGGGCACGATGAACAGCGAGATGCCCTTGGAGCCGGCCGGCGCGTCCGGCAGGCGCGCCAGCACCAGGTGGACGATGTTCTCGGCCAGGTCGTGCTCTCCGGCGGAGATGAAGATCTTCTGGCCGGTGATCTTGTAGGTGCCGTCGCCCTGCGGCTCGGCCTTGGAGCGCAGCAGGCCCAGGTCGGTGCCGCAGTGCGGCTCGGTCAGGCACATCGTGCCGGTCCACACGCCCGAGGTCAGCTTGGGCAGGTAGGTGGCCTTCTGCTCGTCGGTGCCGTGCGCATGCAGCGCCTCGTAGGCGCCGTGGCTCAGGCCCGGGTACATCGTCCAGGCCTGGTTGGCCGAGTTCATCATCTCGTACATGCACTGGTTGAGCAGCACCGGCAGGCCCTGGCCGCCATAGGCCGGGTCGCACGACAGCGCGGGCCAGCCGCCCTCGACGTACTGCGCGTAGGCTTCCTTGAAGCCCTTGGGCGCCTTCACCTCATGGGTGGACTTGTCCAGCGTGCAGCCTTCCTGGTCGCCCGACAGGTTGATCGGGGTCAGGACTTCCGCGGCGAACTTGCCGCCCTCTTCCAGCACCGCGTTGATCGTGTCCTCGTCGACCTCGGCATGCGCGGGCAGCAGCTTCAGCTCGTCGACCGCGTGCAGCAGCTCGTGCAGCACGAACTTCATGTCGCGCAGGGGCGGGTTGTACTGAGGCATGAGGGCTCTCCTGAATGGTTCTGTGAAGGGATCGAAAGGGACTCGCCCCGCTCAGGCGCGCTTGCGGCTCGGGGCCGGGCTCGCGGAGGCGGAGTGAGGAGGCGTCTGCCGCGTCTGGGCATCGGCCTTGCGGCCGGCCGGCGTGGCGAAGCTGTCGAGGATGCGCTCCAGGCCCGTGCGGGCGCGGGCGAGCGCGCCGGGGCTGCGCAGGAAACGCGCGTCGTGATGCAGCGACAGGATCAGGCCGTGCATCTCGAAAAGCACCTGGTCCGGATCGGCCTCGGGCACCAGGTGGCCGACCTCCTGCGCCAGCAGGATGGCCTTGCGGATCGCGGCGTGCCAGTCGCGCACCATGCCGACCAGCGCGTCGCGCACCGGGCCGGGCCGGTCGTCGAATTCCACCGCGCCGCTGATGTAGATGCAGCCCGAGTCGACTTCCACCGAGGTGCGGTGCACCCAGCGCTCGAACAGCGCGCGCAGGCGCGGCAGGCCGCGCGGCTGGCGGATCGCGGTGTAGAAGACTTCTTCCTCGAACTTGGCGTGGTACTCGCGCACCACCGCGATCTGCAGTTCCTCGCGCGAGCCGAAATGCGCGAAGACGCCGGACTTGCTCATCTTCGTCACATCGGCCAGCGCGCCGATGGACAGGCCTTCCAGCCCCATGTGCGAGGCCAGCCCGAGCGCCGCGTCCAGGATCGCGGCGCGCGTCTGCTGGCCTTTCTGGAGCGAACGGGCGCCACGGCGCGCGACGGCGGCGGCGGGCTTGGCGGCGGTGACGGGGGAGGTGGACACGATGCCCGGAATAATAAAACGAACGATCGTTCTATTTTGAGCAGTTCCGGGTCGGAAAGGCAATCCTTGCCCACCCCTTTTTAGTGGTGCAGACCTAAAAAAGCCAGGCTGCAGACCCGAGTTGGCAGGCTGGGGTCGGGCGATATCCGAGGGTTTACCCGAGCTCGAGGCGTGGACTTCTCTGCGACGCTGGGTGACTCGCGGGCGCGCCGGCCAGTGACCTTCGGCAACGCCTGTCCGCCCGACGCCGGCATAGACTGGCGCAAACAGGGAGCCAGAAGAATGCACAAGCCATTGAATGGCATGTTCCGGGTTCTGGTGTGCCGGGTGCGATCCCGGCTGTGTGGCCTGCCGCTGGATGCCGTCGAGGAGACCCTGCGGCCGCAGCCACTGCGGCCGCTGAAGTCGCCGGCCGTTCATGTCCAGGGGCTCGCGCGCATCCGCGGCGACTGGCTGCCGGTCGTCGACCTGGCCGGCCTGCTGGGACTGACCGAGTCCGGCGCAGCTCCCGCGCCGGCCGACGCCGCGGCGGTGCGCCGCTATGTCGTCGTCCGCGCCGGCGACGCCGAGTGGCGCTGGCGGTCGCCGAGGTGCTGGGCCTGCAGACCTTCGCGGCGGAGCAACTCCGCGCCCTGCCCCCGCTGCTGCGCGACCGCGACCATGGTGCCGTCAGCGCGCTGGCCGAGCGCGACGATGAACTGATCGCCGTGCTCGACCAGGCCCGGCTGTTTCCGGACGACCTGCCGCCGACCGCGGCCCTCTCCGCCGCGGACGGCGGCGATGCCGCCAGCCATCGGGGAGCGGCCTCATGACGCGGCCGTCGCCGTCCGATGCCGCCCTGATCTCGCTGCTGCCGCGCCTGCGGACGTTGCTCTCCGCCCGCCTGGGCCTGCAGTTCGACGACCGCCAGGACGACAGGCTCGCCGCCGCGCTGGCGCGGGTGGCCGGGCCGGGCGGTCCGGCGCGCTTCCTGGACCAGATGGAGCAGGCGCCGACGCGCGCCCGGCTCGATGCGCTCGCCGCCGAGCTGACGGTCGGCGAGACCTTCTTCTTCCGCCACCCGGAGCAGTTCGACGCGCTGCGCGTGGACCTGCTGCCGTCGATGGTGCGCCGCGCGACGTCCACCGGCCTGCGGGCGCTCTCGGCCGGCTGCGCGAGCGGCGAGGAGGCCTACACCCTGGCCATCACGCTGCATCGCGCCGGCCTGACGGCGCAGGGCGTCGACTGGCAGGTGCTGGCCGTCTACGTGAACCCGGCGGCGCTGGCGCGCGCGGCCGCCGCCCGCTACGGCGAATGGAGCCTGCGCGCGACGCCGCCGGAACTGCGCGAGCTGTGGTTCCGCGCCGTCGAACCGGGCGTCTGGACGCCGCTGCCCGCGATCCGCGAGCGGGTCCGCTTCGAGCCCCGCCAGCTGGGGCAGCCCGACGCCGCCTTCTGGACACCGGACCGCTTCGACATCATCTTCTGCCGCAACGTGCTGATGTACCTGGCGCCCACGGCGCTGCGCCAGGCGATCCAGCACCTGGTCGGCGCGCTGGCACCGGGGGGCGTGCTGTTCCTGGGCCATGCGGAGACACTGCGCGGCCAGTCCGAGGCGCAGGCCGCCGGGCTGACGCTGCGCCAGGCGCATGGCTGCTTCTTCTATCGCCGCGAAGGCGCGGACGTGGCGCCCGCCTGGCCCTTTCCCTGGCCAGCCCCCGCGCCGGAGCCGGCGACGGCCTCGCTGGCGCACGGGCCGGCGTTCGAGGCCGCGTCCGCCCACCGCGCCGACCAGGCCTTGCTCGACGAGGCCCTGCTGCTGGTCGAGGCCGGCCAGATCGAGGACGGCCTGCGCGCCTGCGCCCGGCTGATCGCGCCGCAGACACCGGCCGCGCTGCAGGCCGAGGTGCTGTTCCTGCAAGGGCTGGCGATGGAGGAGCGCGGCCAGCTCCCCGCCGCGGAATGGCATCACCAGCGCGCCGCCGCCAAGGACGCCGCCTTCGCCCTGCCGCACCTGCGCCTGGGCCTGCTGGCCCGGCGTCGCGGCGAGATCGTCGCCGCGCGGCGCGAACTGAGGCGGGCGCTGGCGCTGCTGGACGACGAATCGCCCGAGCGGCTGCGGCGTTTCGGCGGCGGCTTCGAACGCGACGACCTGCGGCGCCTGTGCCGCGACGAGATCCAGGAGGCCCGCGCATGACGCTCGACCGCTCCGACCGCTCCGACCCGCTGGAGGGCCAGCTCGACGAATGGCGGGCGGCCTTCGACCGCTCCTTCGCCGAGCCGCGACGGCTGGGCGATGACGACGCCGTCCTGGACGTGCTGGGCATCCGGATTGCCGGCGACCCGTTTGCCCTGAACTTGGCCGATCTGGCCGGACTGCAGCCCGCCATGCCCGCCGCGCCCTATCCCGCCACCGCACCCGGGCTGCTCGGGCTCGCCGGGCACCAGGGGCAGGTCTTGCCGCTCTACGACCTGCGCGCGCTGATCGGCCGCGGGGCCGCGACGGCGGTGCGCTGGTGGGCCATCGCGCGCGCCGCGCCGCTGGCGCTCGCCTTCGAGGGCTTCGACGGCCAATGGCGCCTGACGCCTGGCGATCGCCTGCAGCAGAGCGACGCGGCCGGCACCGGCTGGGCGGTCCGCTGCGGCGGCGCGCTGCGCCCGCTGATCGAGCTGGAAGGCCTGATCGCCGCCGTCGCCGGCAGCCAGCTCGGCGAGCCGTCGGCGGGATCCTTCACCACAACGACAAGCGCCGGCGCCGCCGGCCGATGACAGGGAGCACCGTGCCATGTGGACCTTCGGAAGAAAGCTGTCGATGGGTTTCGCGCTGTCCTTCGCGCTGCTGCTGCTCATCGGGACGCTGGCCTATCGCGGCGTCGACCTGCTGACGCAGACCAGCTACCAGGTCACCCGCACCCATGCGGCGCTGACCCACGTCGAGGCGCTGATGAGCCTGATGAAGGACGCCGAGACCAGCCAGCGCGGCTACCTGCTCAGCGGCGAGGATCCTTATCTGGACCCCTATCGCCACGCCGTCGCCAACCTGCCGCGACAGCTGGCCGAGCTCAGGCCGCTGATCCGCGACAACCCCGGGCAGCAGGCCCGGCTGAACCAGGCCACGGCCATGATCGAGGGCCTGATGCAGCTGCACAAGGAGCGCATCGAGTCGCGCCGCACGTCCACCATCGAGGCGGCCATGCGCGTCCAGGGCCTGGGCGAGGGCAAGCGCCGCATGGATGAACTGCGCGCGGTGATCTCCCAGATGGAGGAGGAGGAGAACGACCTGCTGCGCCAGCGCGCGCAGGAGGTCGAGTCCGCCGCCACCGGCGTGCGCATGGCCATCGTCTGGGGCACCGTCGCCGGCGCGCTGCTGGTGCTGGCGGCGGCGCTGACGCTCAACCGCGCGCTCAGCGGCCAGGTGGGCACGGCGGTCAAGCATGTGCAGCGCTCCTCGGCGGAGCTGCAGGCGGCCGCGAACCAGCAGGCCGCCGGCGCCC
>NZ_VOSR01000375.1:0-1967 GCF_007997345.1 Mitsuaria sp. TWR114 | reverse complement strand
TGGATCACCAGCCGCGCGACGTAGGCCACCGTCGACGGCCACACCTGCTGTCTGCGCTCGCCCGACAGCGTCGGCACCGGCGCCATGAAGTGGCCGAGCGGCTCGCCGACATTCAGCAGCTTGCGCAGCTTCATGCCGATCCAGCCCGGATCGAGCACGCGCATGTCCAGCGACAGCAGCCGCGCCAATCCATCCAGCGCCTTCGGATAGTTGCCCGAGAAGCCCATCGCGCACGGCCGCGTGACGCTGCCGCCGTCGGGCGTGGGCAGACTGACCTCCTTCAGCGTCAGCGTGAACAGCTCGCCGGTCGCCGGGTTGTCGACATCGACCGCCCACGCCAGCGTCCCCGCCGTGCCGGTGCGCGGTTCCTCGCGCGAGAACATCGCGTCGAGCACCGGCGTCGGGCCGCCTTCCTGGAGCGCGCCGAGCTGCTCGCAGCGCCAGCGGATCACCGCGGCGGTCGCCGCCACCACGCCCGGGAACAGCCGCGGCTCACCGAGCGGCGGCATCGGCATCTCGAAGGCGCGCTCCTCGGCGACAGTGGCCAGCGCGTCGAGCTTCAGCCGCAGCCACGCGGCATCGTTGGCGCGCAGGTCCATCGACAAGGTCTTGGCCATCGCACCGAGCCCGCGCGGCTGCTCCGCGCCGTTGACCCAGACCTCGAAGGGCAGCGTGCGGCCGAACAGGCCGGCGTCGGGCCCCTCGGCCGGCAACTCGCCGACGAACAGCGCGAAGTCGCCATGCGGGTGGCGGATCATCGTCGACCACGCGGGATTGCCGCCGGGCATCTCGGGCCGGCTCGGCCAGCGCAGCGAGGCCAGCACCGGCTTGGGCAGCCGCTCGACGCGCAGGCGCTGATTCGGGCCGGTGTCGGCCTTCAGCGGCTCGGGCCTGGCGATCGGCTCGACGCTCAGCACCGCGCCGAGCACGCTGTTGGGCCGGTAGGTCGCCAGCCCCTTCAGGCCGCTCTGCCACGCCCAGCGGTAGAGGTCCTGGAAGTCGGCGTAGGGATAGTCCGCCGGCACATTGACGGTCTTGGAAATCGAGGTGTCGATGCACGGCGCGACGGCCGCGACCATGGCCTCGTGATCGGCGGCCTGCAGCTCGAGCGCGGTGACGAAGGCGTCGGTCAGCGGCGCGTCGGGGCCGAAGAGATGGCGGTAGAGCCGCCAGGCATGGTCCTCGACGGCGTACTCCTTGAAGCTGTTGTCCGGCATCCGCTTCTTGCGGGTGTAGCTCCAGGAGAACGCGGGCTCGATGCCGTTGCTCGCGTTGTCGGCGAAGGCCAGCGAGATGGTGCCGGTCGGCGCGATCGACAGCAGGTGCGAGTTGCGCAGGCCCTGCGCGCGGATCTTGTCCTTCAGCCACGGCGGCAGCCGCGAGGCGAAGTTGCCTCCCGAGAGATAGAGATCCGCGTTGAACAGCGGGAAGGCGCCGCGCTCGAGCGCGAGGTCGGCGGAGGCCTCGTAGGCGGCATCGCGCATGACCTCGCTGATGCGCCGCGCCATCGCGCGAGCCGCGTCGCTGTCGTAGCGCAGGCCGAGCATCACCAGCGCATCGCCGAGCCCGGTAAAGCCCAGGCCCACGCGGCGCTTGTTGGCGGCCTCGCGGGCCTGCTGCGGCAACGGCCACGGCGTCACGTCGAGCACGTTGTCGAGCATGCGGGTGGCGGTCTTGCAGATGTCGGTGAACTCGGCCTCGTCGAAGCTGGCCTGCGAGGTGAAGGCCTGTCTGACGAAGGTCGTCAGGTTGATCGATCCCAGGCAGCAGCAGCCGTAGGAAGGGAGGGGTTGCTCGGCGCACGGATTCGTCGCGCTGATCGACTCGCAGTAATGCAGGTTGTTGTCCGCATTGATCCGGTCCAGGAAGAGCACGCCCGGCTCGGCGTGGTCGTAGGTGGAGCGCATGACCTGGTCCCACAGCTTGCGGGCCCGCATCCGGCGGTAGACCCACAGCCCGTCGGCGCG
>NZ_VOSR01000374.1:0-4732 GCF_007997345.1 Mitsuaria sp. TWR114 | reverse complement strand
GGCAAGTCGACGCTGCTGCGCCTGATCAACCTGCTGGAGCGTCCCGACGCCGGACGGGTGCATCTGGGCAGCCGCGAGCTGACGGCCCTGAAGCCGGCGGAGCTGCGGCGCGAGCGCCAGCGGCTGGGGATGATCTTCCAGCACTTCAACCTGCTGCAGAACGCGACCGCGGCGGAGAACGTCGCCTTCCCGCTGCGGCTGCACGCGGGGCACTCGCGCCGCGAGATCGATGCGCGCGTGGCCGAGAGCCTCGCGCTGGTGGGACTGGCCGACAAGGCCGACCACTACCCGGCGCAGCTGAGCGGCGGACAGAAGCAGCGGGTCGCGATCGCGCGGGCGCTGGCGCCTCGACCCGACGTGCTGCTGTGCGACGAGCCGACGTCCGCGCTCGACGCGGCGACCACCGGCGAGCTGCTCGCCACGCTGCGCGACATCAACACGCGGCTGGGCGTGACGATCGTGATCGTCACCCACGAGCTGGAGGTGGTGCAGGCGCTGTGCCAGCGCGCCGCGGTGATCGCTGACGGTCGCCTGGTCGAGCAGTTCGACGTGGCCGACGCGTCGCGCCACGCGACATCGCCGCTCGGGCTCGAGCTGGTGCGGCTGCAGTGGCGCGAGACGAGGCTGGCCGCGCTGGACCAGTCGGCGCTCGAGACCTCCGCGGTGATCGCCGCCCTCGGACGCCGGGAGGTCCGCCATGCTTGAGAACCTCGTCGGCCTGCTGCCCGAGATCGGGATCGCGCTCGGCCAGACCGCGCTGATGCTGGCGATCGGCCTGAGCGCGGCGGTGCTGCTCGGCGGGCCGCTGGGCGTGCTGCTCTTCCTGCTGAGCCCGGGCCAGTCGCTGTCCGGCCATCGCGGCGCGGCGCTCGTGCACCGGATCGTCAACGCGCTGGTGAATACCGTGCGCAGCTTCCCGTTCATCATCCTGCTGGTCGCGCTGGTGCCGATCACGCGCGTCATCGCCGGCACCGCGATCGGACCGCTGGCGGCGGCGGTGCCGCTGTCCTTCGCCGCGATCCCGTACTTCGCGCGCCTGGTCGAGCAGTGCCTGCGCGAGGTGCCGCGCGGCGTCATCGAGGCGGCGCAGGCGATGGGCGCCTCGGAGCGCCAGATCGTGCTGCGCGTGCTGGTGCGCGAGGCCCGCGCCGGCCTGGTGGGCGCGCTGACGGTGCTGGCGATCAGCTTCCTGTCCTACTCGGCGGTGGCCGGCGTGGTCGGCGGCGGCGGCATCGGCGACCTCGCGATCCGCTACGGCTACTACCGCTTCCAGACCGACGTCATGGTGCTGACCGTGGCCATCCTCGTCGCGCTCGTGCAGCTGATCCAGTTCACTGGCCACCGCGTCGCGCGGCGGCTCGACAAGCGCTGAGCCCGCCGGCACCTGGGCGCGGCCGTTTCCATCCCCATCCCCATTCACTTCACGTCCACTTGCAAGGATTCCCGATGACCGTTACCCGCCGCACGCTGCTGGCCCTCGCGCTGAGCGCCTCCGCGCTGTCCGCGCCCCTCGTCCACGCGCAGGACAAGAAGGAACTGACGATCGGCGCCACCGCCGGCTCCAACATCGAGGTGCTGCGCCAGGGCATCAAGCCGCTGCTGGAGAAGCGCGGCTACACCGTCAAGCTGGTCGAGTTCAACGACTACGTGCAGCCCAACATCGCGCTGGCCCAGGGCGCGCTGGACGCCAACTTCTTCCAGCACATCACCTACCTCAACCGCTTCCGCGAAGACCGCGGGCTGGACATCGTGGACGTGGTGCAGGGGCCGATGGCGCCGTTCGGGATCTATTCGAAGAAGCGCAAGAGCCTGGCCGAGGTGAAGCCGGGCGACCGCATCACGCTGGCCAACGACCCGGCCAACCTGGCGCACGGCCTGGCGCTGCTGGCCGAGCAGAAGCTGCTGACGCTGAAGCCGGGCGCCGATCCGATCCGGGTGACCGAGAAGGACATCGCCTCCAACCCGCTGCAGCTGAAGCTGCAGCCCATCGAGGCCGCGCAGATCCCGCGCACGCTGGACGACGCGGAGTACGCGATCGTCAACGGCAACTTCGCGATCTCCAGCGGGCTCAAGCTGAGCGACGCGCTGCTGCTGGAGAAGACGCCCGACCACTACATGCTGGTCGTCGCGGTGAAGGGCAAGGACAAGGGCCAGCCCTGGGCGAAGGCGCTGAACGACGCGTTCCGCGCACCGGAGTTCAAGACGGTGCTGTTGCAGAAGTTCCCGGGTTACGCGCGGCCCGCGTTCCTGCAATGAGCGCGCACGCGAAGGGCGCCGCGCCGGACCCTGGCGCGCCCAAGCCGGTGCGCTTCAACGCCTTTGCGATGAACACGGTCGGGCACCAGTCCCCGGGCCTGTGGACGCATCCGCGCGACGAGTCCCATCGCTACACCGATCCGGACTACTGGCTCGAGCTGGCGCGCCTGCTCGAGCGCGGCGGCTTCGACAGCGTCTTCCTGGCCGATGTGCTGGGCGTCTACGACGTCCATGGCGGCACGCCCGACGCGGCGCTGCGCCATGCGGTACAGGTGCCGCTGAACGATCCGCTGGCGCTGGTGCCGCTGATGGCCTCGGTGACGCGGCGGCTCGGTTTCGGCGTCACGGTCGCGCTCACCTACGAGCCGCCGTACAGCTTCGCGCGGCGCATGTCGACGCTGGACCACCTGACCCGGGGGCGCATCGGCTGGAACATCGTCACCGGCTATCTCGACAGCGCGGCGCGCAACCTGGGGCAGGACGGCCAGCGCGCGCATGACGAGCGCTACGACCTGGCCGACGAGTACCTCGACGTCGTCTACAAGCTCTGGGAACTGAGCTGGGCGGACGACGCGGTGCGGCGCGACAAGTCGGGGCGGGTCTACACCGACCCCTCCAAGGTCCGTGCGATCCACCACCGCGGCCCGCACTACCGCGTGCCCGGCGTGCATCTGTGCGAGCCGTCGCCGCAGCGCACGCCGTGCTGTTCCAGGCCGGCACGTCGAGCCGCGGCCGCGCCTTCGCCGGCCGGCATGCGGAGTGCATCTTCGTCAGCGGCCCCAGCAAGGCGGTGGTGAAGGGTTACGTGGACGGCCTGCGCGAGGCCGTCGTGGCCGCCGGCCGTGCGCCGGGCGACGTGCTGATCTACGGACAGGCGCTGATCATCACCGCGCCGACGGCCGAAGCGGCGCAGGCGAAGCTCGAGGACCTGGAGCGCCATGTCGACCTCGAGGCCGCGCTGGCGCTGCTGTCGGGCTGGACCGGGGTGGACTTCAGCCGCTATCCACTGGACGCGACCATCGACTACCTCGACGCGCAGGCGGGCCGCACGGCGCTGGCCTCGTTCAGCAGCGCGGACCCGACGCGGCGCTGGACCGTCGGCGAGGCCGCCGCGTTCATCGGGCTGGGCGGGCGGGGACCGGTGTTCGTCGGCGATCCGGCGCAGGTCGCCGATCAACTGCTCGACTGGCAGGCGGCCACCGGCCTCGACGGCTTCAACCTGGCCTATGCGCTGGCGCATGAGACCTTCCGCGATGTCGTCGAGCTGGTGGTGCCGGAGCTGCGCCGGCGCGGGCGCTACCCACCCGAGCATGGGCCGGGCGCGACGCGACGGCGCCGACGCTGCGAGCCCGGCTCTTCGATCGCGGAGACCGGCTGCCGGCGAATCACGCGGGGCGGCAGGTCCGGCTCGGTGCGCCGCAGGACGGGCGTCCGACTGCGGGCCACGACACCGCGGGCCACGACACCGCCGGCCATGCCGCCGCCCCCACCGGCGATGCGGCCATCGATCTGTCCCTCACTTCCCTGACCATTCCCTTGACGGAGCCTGCCGCATGAGCCGAAGGAACGATTCGAATCAACCGCTGCCGCCGACACGGCGCGACGCCCTGGCGCTGGGCGCGGGCCTGGCCGCCGGCCTCGCCGGGCTCACCAGCGTCGGTGCGCGCGCGCAGGGCACCGCGGCGCCGAAGGAGTTGCGGCTCGACTACGCCTACTACTCGCCCACCAGCCTGGTGCTGCGCCGCTTCGGCTGGCTGGAGGAGGACCTGGCCAAGGACGGCACCGCGGTGCGCTGGGTGCTGAGCGCCGGCAGCAACCGCGCGCTGGAGTACCTGAACGCGGGCAGCCTGGACGTCGGCTCCACCGCCGGCCTGGCCGCGCTGCTGGCGCGCGCGAACGGCAATCCGATCCGCACGCCCTATATCTTTTCGCGGCCGGAATGGACGGCACTGGTGGTGCGCGGCGACTCCGGCATCCGGTCCCTCGCCGACCTGAAGGGACGCCGGATCGCGGCGACCAAGGGCACCGATCCCTATCTGTTCCTGCTGCGCGCGCTGCACACCGTCGGCCTCAAGCGCGGCGACATCGAGCATGTCGCCCTCCAGCATGCCGACGGCCGCGCGGCGCTGGAGCAGGGGCGCGTCGACGCCTGGGCCGGGCTGGATCCGCTGATGGCGGCGAGCGAGCTCGACGCGGCTCGAAGCTGCTGTACCGCAACGTCGGCTTCAACACCTATGGCTTCCTCAACGTGCGCGAGGACTTTCTGAACCGGCACCCGCAGACGGTGCGCCGCGTGATCGCCGCGTACGAACGCGCGCGGGCCTGGACGCTGGCGAATCCGTCGGATGCCGCGAAGATCCTTTCGGAGGAGGCCAAGGTCAGCCTGCCGGTGGCGTTGCTGCAGGTGAAGCTGCGCAGCGACTTCTCGCGTCCCCAGCCGTCGGACGAGCATCTGAAGGCGCTGCAGGCGGCGGCG
>NZ_VOSR01000373.1:0-8896 GCF_007997345.1 Mitsuaria sp. TWR114 | reverse complement strand
CACCACTTCGGCGGCGCGCTGAGCCTCACCGGCGGCGACGCGACGATCGGGCCCACACGCCGCTGACCTTCGCCGCATCGACGCTCAGCGGCTCGCTGACGGCCAGCGCGCCCGGGCTGCAGCAGACCGGAGCGCTGTCGGTCGCCGGGACTTCGACGCTGAGCAGCGGCACCTCGGCGATCACGCTGGCCGACGCCGGCAACGCGTTCACCGGCGCCGTGAGCCTCACCAGCGGCGACGTGCTGCTCAACACCAGCGTCCCGCTGGTCTTCGCGCCCTCGTCCGCAGGCGGCGCGCTGCGCGTGAGCGCCCCTGGCATCCAGCAGGTCGGCGCCGTCTCGGTGACCGGTCCCGCCACGCTGGACGCCGGTGGCGCCGACATCGCCCTGCCCCGCCCGGACAACCACTTCGGCGGCGCGCTGAGCCTGACCGCCGCCGACGCCAGCGTTGCCGCCGCCGGACCCCTGGTCCTCGGCGCTTCGGCCGTGAGCGGCAACCTGGACCTGACCGCGTCCGGTGTCTCGCAGCTGGGCGCGCTGGCGGTGGGCGGCACCACGACGCTGAATGCCGGCGGCGGGGCCGTCACGCTGCAGGACCCGCTCAATGCCCTACATACGCTGCGCGTCGTCGACGCCGGCAACCTCGCCGTCGTGAACGGCCAGGCGATGACCGTCGATGGCGTCGGTGCCACGGGGAATGTCTCGTTGACGACGACCGCCGGCGACCTGACCGCCTCCGGGACCTGGCGCGTCACCGGTGGCGACCTCCTCCTGTCGGCCGGCGCCACTCGCGCGCGCGGTGATGCGGCCGGTGGCGACGTGATCAGCACGGCCACGCTGAGCCTGGACCCCGGCCGCCTGCTCTCCGTCTACACCGGCAGCCTCGACGGGACCGGGCTGGCGGGCACGCTCGCCGAGCGCGCGCCCGACGGCAGCGGCAATTTCCGCTATGGACGACAGGCCGGCGACGCGCCGGGCGCGATCGGCGTCGGCGACGGCAGCACCTACGTCCTGTACCGCGAGCGCCCCGCGCTGACGGTCACGCCCACCGACGGCGCCAACACCAAGGTCTACGACGGCGGCCTGAGCGATCCCGGCATCGCCTACACGGTGGCGGGCCAGCGGCACGGCGACAGCGCCGCGATGATCCTCACCGGCAGCCTGGACCGCGCGCCCGGCCAGGACCGCGGCCGCTACGCGGTCCAGCCGGGCACGCTGGCCGACCGCCTCGGCTACCTCGTCACCGTGACGCCCGGGCACAGCTACGAGATCACGCCCGCACCGCTGCTCGTCTCGGTCACGGACGCCAGTCGGCTCATCGGCCGGCCCGACCCGGCGTTCTCGGTGACCTATGCCGGCCTGGTCGCGGGCCAGACGGCCGCGACCAGCGACCTGTCCGGCACGCTGCGCTACCTCACCGGCGCGACGGCATCGTCCCCGCCCGGACGCTACGAGGTGTCGGCCACGGGCCTGTCCAGCCGCAACTACGACATCCGCTATGCGCCGGGCGTCCTGACCGTCTTCCCGGCCAGCGCCGGCCTGATCGCGACCGGCTCGGAGCAGGCCGCGTCGCGTTACCTCTCGGCGCTCGCCGACCTGTTCTGGAAGGCCCGGACCATGACCTCCGCACCGCTGGACCACCTGGAACCGGCGACGGTGGGCATCGGCCGCTGGTGGACCGGGACGCTCTCGGTCGAGACCCGCGATCCGCCGCCGGAGTCGGTGCGATAGAGTCGCCGGGTCCCACGACGATCCCCTCATGATCCGCCGCCCGCGCGACACACCCCCAGCTCATCGAACCCTCGTCCAGGCCTCGCTGCTGCTCCTGATGGCACAGCAGGCCCAGGCGGACGTCCTGCCCATGGCGGACACCGCCCATCGCGCCAGCGCGCCGCCCAGCCAGCTCACCGCCCCCTCGCGCGACATCGCCTTGCCCCGTCGCCCGGACGATCCTGCCCAGGCTTCGGCGTCCGGAGACGCGACCCCCATTCCCGTGCGCCGCGTCCGCGTCACCGGCGCGCGGCTGTTCCCGGCCGAGGCCCTGGAGGCCCTGGTCGCCGACCTGAACGACGGCACGCGGACGCTGGACGAGCTCGCACGCGGCGCGGCCCGCATCACCGAGCACTACCGCGATCACGGCTGGTTCCTGGCACGCGCGGTCCTGCCGCCGCAGACGATCCGCGATGGCGAGGTCGAGATCCGCGTGATCGAAGGCCGCTTGGCCGAGGTGCGTGTCCAGGTGGCCCCCGGCAGCCGCATCGACGCCTCGGTCCTCGAGGCCCGCATGGCCGCGATCCCGCTCGGCGAGCCGCTGAACCAGGCGCAGGTGGACCGCACGCTGCTGCTGCTGTCCGACCTGCCCGGCGCCCGGTTGAAGGCGCGGCTGCAGGCCGGCGCGCAGCCCGGGGACACGACGATCTCGATCGAGTCCGAACCCGCCCCTCTGGTCAGCGGCCGGATCGAGGCGGACAACCACGGCTCGCGCTACACCGGCCAGCGCCGCGCCGGTGGGTCCATCGTGCTGGACAGCCCGACCGGGCACGGCGAATCGATCAGCGCCCGCCTGCTCGCGAGCGAGGGCGACCTCTACTACGGCCGCCTGGCGGCGCAGCTCCCCCTCGGCAACGGCGGATGGAGCACGGGGCTGAGCGTGACGCGCACCCAGTACGCGCTGGGCTCGTCCTTCGCCGAGCTCGACGCGCGCGGCCAAGCCAACGTGGCGGAATGGCAGCTCAGCTATCCGCTGATCCGCGGCACCGCCCTCAACCTCACCGCGCAGGCCAGCCTCGAGCGCCGTCGCCTGAACGACGAGATCCGCGCCACCGGGACCGCCACCGGCAAGCGTGCGACGCATGGCACGCTGCAGCTGATGCTCGGCCTGCGGGACGATGTCGGCGCCGGCGCGGATACACGGATCGCGCTGCGCGTCGGCCGCGGGCACCTGGGCTTCACCTCACCGGACGCGGCGCTCATCGACAGCCTGAGCGCGCGCACCGCGGGGCGTTACGGCACGTTCAACCTCGACCTGCAGCGCAACCAGCGACTCGGCGGCGGCTGGGGCGTGCTGATGGCGGCCAGCGGGCAGCTCGCCTCGCGCAACCTGGACTCGTACCAGAAGTTCGTCCTCGGCGGCGTGCAGGGCCTGCGCGGCTATCCCTCGGGCGAGGCCGTCGGCGACGAGGGCTGGCTCGCGTCCGGCGAGTTCTACTACGCGGCGAACCCGGCCTTCATTCCCAGCGTGTTCCTGGGCGCCGGCGGCGTGCGGCTCAACGAGACGCCCTTCCTCCCGACGGACAACCGCCGCACGCTGCACAGCTACGGCGCCGCCCTGCGCGGCACCTGGCGGACGATGGACTGGACGCTCTCGATCGCCGGACACGGCGCGGAGCGGGCGCAGTCGGAGCCGGACCGCGCCGTGCGCGTCTGGGTCCAGGCCGGCTGGGCGTTCTGACCGGTCAGGGTCGTCGCGCCGGTCCGGCCGCCGTGCCCGTCCCGCTCAGCGATTGGCGCAGAAGCCGAAGGAGGTGGTCGCGCCGGCCTGCAGCGTCTGGTTCCAGCTGACGCCCACCGCGCTCGCGCTGGTGCCGCTCTGCGACACCGTCGCGTTCCAGGCGGTGTAGACCGCGCCGACGACCGGGAAGGACACCGTCCAGTTCAGCGGCGTCGCGTTGGGATTGCCCACGGTGACGTTGTTGCAGTAGCCCTGGCCCCAGTCGTTGGCCACGCTGATGCTGACCGTGGCCGGCTGCGCGGGCGTCGTCGGGGTCGTCGGCGTGCCGCCGCCGCCCGACGATCCGCCCGAGCCCGCCGCCGGCAGGACCAGCGGGAACTGCTGGCCGAGGTCGATCTCCGTCGTCACCGCCAGCGTCACGTTCGGGGCCAGCATCTGCTGGCCGAAGACTCGGTGATCCGGATGTCGTAGGGGCCGGGACCCATGCCGCTCGGGGCGATGAAGTAGTTGTACATCTCGCGGCCGAGCGTCGTGAACGCGCCGCCGCTGCTGGGCCGGTATTCGAGCGAGGCCACCGGGCCGGCGTGATCGCGGACCTGCACCCCCGCCCACCACTGGCTCGATCCCTCCTTGAAGAACAGCTTGGCCGAGCGCGCGTTGCACGACACGTAGCGCCAGCTGATGGGGATGCGTCCGGCCTCGATCGGCGAGATCTTCGCGAAGGCCTCCTGCGACAGGTCCACGTCACCGGGCGCGCACTCGGGGCAGCGGTCGTCGACGCGTGCCACCACCTTCTGCTGCGTGTTGAGGTTGGTCACCTCGATGCAGGCGCCGCAGGCCTGCGCGGTGTTGTAGTCGGCGGTGTTCATCGCCGCGGTCAGGATGTCGGTGGGCTTGGGCAAGGAGCAGTTGCCGCCTCCGCCGTAGCCGTAGAAGGTGCCCTGCCCGGTATGGGTCTGCTGGTAGTTGCCCTGCGCCGCGGCGGTGAGCTGCAAGCCCGCCAGCAAGCCGCCAACCAGCAGCGACAGGAACGCGCGGCGCTGCGCCGCAAGCCGTGATGTCATGACGATTCCCCCGTTTGACCTCGATGAACACTGGTGAATCCGTGGTCTGCCCCACTGGACCGACGCAGTGTCCCGGCTTCGTCCGCAAGCCCTGGTGAGAATGGGTAACGCCATATGACTGCGTTGTCATCGGCACGACATCGAGGCCCCCTAGAGTCCGCCGCCGTTCCCACCCGCTTGTCTCACCACCGATGTCTCTCTCCGCCTTCCCGGCCAAGCGCCGCCCGCTGCTGCTCGCCCTGCTCCCCGTGTTCGTGCCCGCGCTGCTGCTCGGCGCCTGCTCCTCCGACGACGACGACAGCCAGGGCCAGCCGCTGGTCATCCCCGCCGCGCCCAAGGGCCTGGGCACGACCGACAGCGCCGCGGTGCAGGACGAGACGCAGGTCCCGCCCTTCATCGACAACATCGCGAGCAACCAGCGCGGCGACGCGCGCTACGCCACCTTGCAGACCAATGCCGGCGTGCGCGTGGTGTCGGGCTTCCTGGACATCTGGCAGCCGAGCACGCTGCTCGTAGACGCGGGCGCGAGCGCCCCGGCGCGCGACGGCTTCGCGGCCGTGGCCGCATCGAGCTGGAGCGGCCTGCCCGGCGACGCGACCGACGGCAAGGTGCTCAACGCGGCGGTCCATGCCGCCAACGTGCAGTACGTCGTCGATGCCACCGCGCGCCGCACGCCGGCGCAGGAGCTGGCCGCCTACCTCGACGATCGCCGCGGCAAGGGCTACAGCATCAGCGACGGCATGGGCCCGTTGACGACGGCCTGGCGCACCCTCAGCGAGCAGAGCACCACCATCACGGACATCGCGGCCGACGCGACCACGGTGCTCTACAACGACAAGGGCAACGACATCGGCAACGCGGGCAGCGCCAACAGCCACGGCTTCGGCGCCGCGATCGACCTGGTGGCCAACATCGGCAACAACGCGTCGACGGAGCGGCCAAGCGCTTCTACAAGTACGCCCGCCCCTGGCGCTGGAGCGCCAGCGTCAAGGTGGTGCCGGCGCTGGAGCCGGCCAAGAGCGGCACGCCGACGACCGACGGCGGCTTCGTCAGCGGCCACAGCGCGGAAGCCGTGCGCAAGGCGCTGGCGATGGCCTACCTCGTGCCCGAGCGCTACCAGGAGATGGTCACCCGTGCCCTGGTGCTGGGCGAGAACCGCATCTACGCGGGCATGCATTCGCCGCTGGACGTGATCGGCGGTCGCATCCAGGGCGTGGCGGCCGCGGCGGCCAACCTGGCGACCGATCCCAACAAATCCGGCCGTCAGGCCGCCTACGACCAGGCGCGCACGGCCTTGATGGCCGCCGTCGGCGCGAAGGACGCCGCGGCGCTGCAGGCCTATGCGCATTCGCTGCCGCTGGCGCAGGACCCCTACGCCGACTACGCCACCAACAAGGCGACGGTGTTGCGCCTGATGACCTTCGGCCTGGCGCCGATCGCCGCCACCACCAAGGCGGCGGTCGTGCCCAAGGGCGCGGAGGTGCTGCTGGAGACCCGCCTGCCCTACCTCAGCGCCGACCAGCGCCGCGTGGTGCTGAAGACGACCGCGCTGGCCTCCGGCACGCCGGTCATGGACGATGCCGAGGGCTGGGGCCGACTGAATCTGTTCGCCGCGGCCGATGGCTACGGCGCCTTCGATGGCGACGTCAGCGTCACGATGGACGCGGCCCGAGGCGGCTTCCAGGCGCTGGATGTGTGGCGCAACGACATCCGCGGCGCCGGCAAGCTGACCAAGCTGGGCAGCGGCACGCTGGCCCTGGCCGGCGCGAATGCATTCACCGGCGGCACGCAGGTCTCGGGCGGCGTGCTGCGCGCCGACAGCGCCAAGGCGCTGGGCACCGGCGATGTCTACGTCGACACCGGCACGCTGATGACGCAGGCGGCCACGCCGGTGGCGGTGGTGAACTACACCCAGCTCGCGACCGGCGCGCTGGAGCTGCACCTGGGCGCCGCCAACGCCGGCAGCCTGGCCGCGGCGGGCAACGTGGTGATCGCCGGCGGCACGCTGACGGTGAAGTTCCAGGCCGGCACGGTGCCGCGCAGTGGCGACACCGTGGTGGCGATCCAGGCGGCGACGCTGAAGGGCAAGTTCGACAAGGTGGTGGTCGAGGGCTTCACCGCGACGCCGACCTACACGGCCACCGGCCTGCAGATCCGCATCAACTGAGCACGAGGGGACATCGCATGAACCGCATGAACCACACGAAGCGCATGAATCGCATGAGCCGCTTGAGCGCCGCCGCCGCGCTGGTCCTGTCGACGGTCGTCGCCGCCCCGTCGGCATGGGCCGACGACTTCCCCGCCCTCTCGGCGGCCTGGCCGGCGAACGTGTCGATCGCAGCGACCTATCCGCTGTTCGACTTCGACACCGACGGCTGCCTGCCCAGCGCCGGCGTCAGCCGCAGCGGGCAGCAGAACGGCGGACTGAAGACCTCGGGCGGCATCACCGCCGGCTGCCGCCGCGCGGACTTCCTGGACTACGCGAACACGCTGCATCGCCACGCCTGCGTCACCAGCGGCGGCAACGTCTATTGCGGCCATTTCTACGCGCTGTATTTCCTGAAGGACCAGGTGACGGCGCTTGGCGGCGGCCATCGCCACGACTGGGAGCACGCGGCGATCTGGACCACGAATGGCGTGGTCACCCATGCCGGCTACAGCGCGCATGGCGACCTGACCAACGCGGCGGTCGGCACGCTGGCCGTGCAGAACGGGCACGTGCGCTTCGTCTATCACAAGGACGGCGCGCTGACGCATGCGATGCGCTTCGCCGGCACCGACGAGATCGCCGCCGAGAACCCGTATGGCCAGTGGCTCACGCCGGCGATCGTCAGCTGGACCGCGATGACCGGCGACGGCGTGAGCAACGCGACGATGCGCGGCCTGCTCAACGGCTTCGACTACGGCTCGGCCAACGTGCCGGTCAAGGACAGCAACTTCCTGACCAACCTCAACAACGGCCGCCCGGCCGGTTATCCGGCGTTCACGTCGGCCAGCATCGACGCGGCGCGCTGAGTCGCCGCGATCGGTTCGGCGCCTCGGGCGCCGGGCGCGACCCAGGGCCGCGGCGCGATGCCGCGGCCCTTGTCATTTCATCGCGTGCGCCGGCTCGTCCGCCAGCGGGTCGGCGCTCAGCGGCAACCGGACCGACACCGACGCGCCCTGCCCGCTGCCCGCGCTGTGGGCGGCCGCGCCGCCCCCATGCAGTTCCGCGATGCTGCGCACCAGCGCGAGCCCCAGGCCCAGGCCGCCGTGCGCCCCATGCGCGCCGTGACCGCGCGCATGCTCCTCGCCCTGCGAGAAGGGCTCGAACGCATGGGCCAGCGTCTGCGCGGTCATGCCGATGCCGTTGTCGACGACGGTGATCACCGCCGCATCGTCGTCGCGCCGCAGCGTCAGCGCGATCGTGCCGCCCGGCGGCGTGAACTTGATCGCGTTGCTGAGCAGGTTGCTCACCAGCTGGATCAAGCGCGTGCGGTCGCCCGTGACCGCCAGCGGCTGCGTCGGCCAGGTGGCCTGCAGGCGATGCTCGCGGGCCTCGGCCGCCGGACGCATGCCCTCGACGGCCTCCCGCACCACCTCGCCCAGCTCCAGCGGTGTCATGGTCAGCCGCACCTTCCCGGTGGTGACGCGGCTGACGTCCAGCAGGTCCTCGACCAGCCGGTTGATCTGCCGCACCTGCTTGCTCGCCACCTCGACGCACCAGGTGGCGCGGGGGCTCAGCGTCTCGCGGTCCAGCAGGGACAGCACGTTGGTCAGCGGCGCCAGCGGATTGCGGATCTCGTGCGACAGCACCGCGATGAATTCGGTCATGCGGCGGCTCTCCTCGACCAGCTCCGCCATGCGGCGGCGCTCGCGCTCCTGCTCCATGCGCGCGGTGAGGTCGCGGGTGACCTTGGCGTAACCGAGCAGGTCGCCGTCCGCATGCTTGATCGCGGTGATCACGACATTGGCCCAGAAGGTCGATCCGTCGCGCCGCACGCGCCAGCCCTCGTCCTCGAAGCGGCCGTGCTCGCGCGCGAGCTTGAGCTCCTCGTCGGGCCAGGCCGCGTCGATGTCCGGCTGGGTGTAGAAGACCGAGAAATGCCGGCCGATGATCTCGTCCGCCTCATACCCCTTGATGCGCCGCGCGCCCGCGTTCCAGGTCGCGATCCGGCCGGACGGCGTGAGCAGGAAGATCGCGTAGTCCAGCACGCCCTCCACCAGGCGCCGATAGGCCTCGTCGCCCGCCTGGTGCAGGCGTGCGACGTCGTCGTCCTCTCGGTCCTGTCCGTCGTTTCCTGGCTTGTCAGCCGTCATCTCGTACCTCGTCCGCCTCACTGTTCCGTGAGTCCGTGACCTGCCCTGAGCGGCCGACTCTATCGCGCCACGCCGACGCCCAG